>JBKPQU010000190.1:0-11935 GCA_046734255.1 Actinomycetota bacterium | reverse complement strand
GGACCTCGCTGAGCGTGCACCCGGCGGCCTCGCTGGTCGACGTGGCCGTCGCCGCCGGGGCCCGGCTGGTGATCGTCAACGCCGAGCCCACGCCGTACGACGAGCTCGCCGGCGCGTGCCTGCGGGAGCCGATCGGACGGGTGCTGCCCGGGCTGGTCGCCGGCCTCGGCTCAGGCGGGTAGCCGCAGCCCGAGCCGACGCTGGGCCTCGCGGACGGCGAAGGTCACCAGCAGCGCGTACGCGGTGACCGCGAATCCCCACCACTGGATCGCGTACGCCAGGTGCGGGCCGAGGTCCGTGGACGGGCGGGGGAGCAGCGTCGGGACCTGCTGCGGCCGCGGGACCTCGCGGGCGAGCACGCCATACCCGGAGTACACCGCCGGTTCGCCGAGCCGCCGGGCGATCCGCGCGACGTCGATGCTCTCCGCCTGCCCGGGCGGCGGTGCCCGGCCCTCCGGCGGCTCGGGACGGCGCATCCGGACCACGACGTCCACCGTGCCCGGCGGCGGCGCCGGCACGGCGTCCGGGCGTTCCGCGGTGGCGCCCGCGCGAATCCAGCCGCGGTCGACCAGCAGCACCTGGCCCTCCGCGGTGCGCAGCGGCACCAGCACCTCGTAGCCCGTGTCGTTGTCCAGCGGGCGGTGGCGGACCAGCACGATCTCGCCGGCGTCGTACGTGCCACGCACCTGCACGGGCCGCCACTCCAGGGCGGCCGGCAACGGCCGCTGCGGGTCGGGCAGCAGCTGGGTGATCGGGACGGCGGGCGCGGAGTAGTTGGCGACGATCCGGTCGGCCCGCGCCACCTTGTACTCGTGCCGGTGCCACTGCCACCGGCCGAGCAGGACGAAGGCCACGCTGAGCACGATCACGCCGAGCAGCGCACGGCGCCAGGTCGGCTCGCGCAGCAGCCGGGCGGCGGCCAGCGCCACCTGCCGGTCCACCCGCGGGATCGCGGGCCACGGCGAGGGTTCGTCCTCCTCGAGGAGCTCGTCCGGCAGCTGCGCAGCAGCGGGCGGGCCGTCCTTAGCCATTCCGGGTCATTTGGCCGTCCTCGGGCGAGACCAACGCCACGGACTCCCGGAGGAACCCCCGGGCACCGAGGAACTCCGAGAGGCTCTCGCGGTGCTGGAGGCACGCCATCCAGGTCTTGCGCCGGGCCGGTTCGTGCAGGCGTGGGTTGTTCCAGCGCAGCTCCCAGGCCGCCGCCGACCGGCAACCCCGAGCACTGCATACCGGGGCGCCGGAGGGGCCCTCCGCGGGCGGATGCACCACTCCAGTGTGGCCCATCCCCGCAGCCGCCGACACCCGCGCTGCGCTTGACAAAACAGGCGGACGCCGGGCAGCCACGGGGGATGCCGCCCGGCGTCCTTCGCGCACTCCGACGGGGGATGCAGAGCGCGCGAGGGAAGTATGACACGAAGCAATGTCACCAAGTGGCCGGTTTCGGCTCAGAACAACGGTCTACGGTAAAAGTCACCCGTTCGGAGGGTGTGCGGGTCGGACCGCGTCGAAGTGGCTACCCGGAGGTGCCGTCCCCGGCGCGCCCGCGGGTCCCGATAGGGGCCCCGATGGGGGGCCTGCAACGGCCCTCCGCCGGGGGGTGGGAGCTGCCAGCGGGTCACCCCTGCGATGCCTCGCGGCGTTCGCCATCACGACCGCCACGTAGGGCAGCACCAGCGCCCCCGCCGCGAAGGCCCAGCGCGCAGGACCGTGCACGATCACGACGAGGATCACGCACACCGTGCGGATGCCCATCGAGACCAGGTAGCGGTTCATCCGGTTCCGCAGGTCGTCGGAGTGCGCCTGCGGCACCGCGGTGATCCGGTACACCTCGCCCGGCGGCGAGTCGTGCGGATTGCGGCCCACGCCCCCCACGGTACGGCGCTTCCGGCGCTTCCGGCGCTTCAGGAGGCCTCGGACGTCGAGGACATGTTGAAGCCCTCCACGGACAGCGCGGGCATCGCGGTGAGGCTGAAGTACTCGCCCCACTCGCGACCGAGCGTCGGCTGCGTGGCGCCGGCCGCGCGCAGCCGGCGCATCAGGTCCACCGGGCTGTCGTTGAACCGGAAGTTCGTCACCGCGCCGGCCACCTCGCCGCCGGAGACCAGGTAGACGCCGTCCCGGGTGAGTCCGGTGAGCAGCAGCGTCATCGGGTCGACCTCCCGGATGTAGAACAGCGAGGTCACCAGCAGGCCGCGGTCGAGGCCCGCGACCAGGTCGTCGACCGTCCCCGCGCCGTCCGCCTCGAGCACGAGGTTGCCGACCGCAGGGTGCAGCGGCAGCCCGGTCATGGCCGCGGTGTGCCGCGTGGTGGGCAGCGCGCTGAGCACGCCGGCATCCACCCAGGTGCTCGCCGGAGCGTCCAGCCCGTTGTCGAAGACGGACGCGAACGGGGACGACGAGGCGGCCAGCACGTGGTCCGGGCACTGCAGCCCGGGGTAGGCCGGGTCGCTGCGCAGGGTCACCGGGGACGCGGTGAGGCGCTCCCCGACGCGGGTGCCGCCGCCGCTGCGGGAGAACACCGTGCGCCCCTCGTGTGCCGAGCGCGCGTCGCTGCTCCAGTAGACGTAGACCATCAGGTCGGAGACCGCGGTCGGCGGAAGAACGGTGTCGTAGCGGCCCGCGGGAACGTCGATCCTGCGGGCCTGCCAGCCCAGCCGGGTGCGCACCTCGGCGTCGATCGCGAGCACGTCGACGTCGGTGAAGTCCCGGGTCGCCTGGCCCATCCAGGTCGAGCGGCTGCGCTGGTGCGACTTGCCGTTCACCTCGATCGTCCCGGTCGGCTGCTCGTGCCGCTGCCGGACGCCCCCGCTCGTGCCCAGCCAGGCGGTCCGGACGGCGTGCGCGGCGTACCCGAACCACTCCAGGCCGTCCGCCTCGCAGGCCGCGAACACCTGCCCGAGTCCCCGGCTGACCTCGGCGAGCACCTGCGGGCCCGTCTCGCCGGCGGGCCGCTCCCAGTCCGCGGCAGCCTTGCCGGCGACGAACGCGGCGGCGTCCTCGGCCGGTGCGGCCGCCCGCGCGACCGCATGCGCATCGGCGATCAGGTCGCCGACGTCGTTCGCACCGACCTCCGGCCGGGTGAGCACGCCCGCCGACACCCCGCCGGTCACCTCCGCGGCGACCACGACCGTCACGGACCGGCCGCTGGTCACCCCGTTGGTGGTGAGCCCGTTCATCGCCCAGCGGAGGTTCGCGGTCCCGCTCGCCTCGACCAGCACCGCGCAGCCCCGGCACCCGGCCAACCGTTCCGCCGCCTCCAGCCCGCGCTCGACGATCTCCTGCGGGCGGTCCCCGGACGCCGCTGCGACCCCGCTCACCGGGCCGCCTCCTGCCGGGTGTTGAGCACCCGCACGCCGCGGAACAGCGTGGCGGGGCACCCGTGGCTGACCCACGCGGTCTGCGCGGGCTGCGCCTTGCCGCAGTTCGGCGACCCGCCGAGGTAGTAGGTCTGCGGCCCGCCGACCGCGCTCAGCGACCCCCAGAACCTCGGCGTCGAGGCCTGGTAGGCGACGTCCTTCAGCTGCCCGGCCAGCCGGCCGCCGACGATGCGGTAGAACCGCTGCCCGGTGAACTGGAAGTTGTACCGCTGCATGTCGATCGACCAGGACTTGTCCCCGACGATGTAGATCCCGCGGTCCACGCCGGCGATGATCTCCTCCGTGCTGGGCCCGCCGGGCGCGGCCTGCAGGCTCACGTTCGCCATCCGCTGCACCGGGACGTGAGACGCGGAATCGGCGTACGCGCACCCGTTGGAGGCGCCGAGCCCGCACATGCGGGCCATCCGCCGGTCGAGCTGGTAGCCGACCAGCACGCCCTCGGCGACGATGTCCCAGCTGCGGGTCGCCACGCCGTCGTCGTCGTAGCCGATCGTGGCGCAGCCGTGCTGCACGGTGCGGTCTCCGGTGACGTGCATGAGGTCGCTGCCGTAGCGCAGGCTGCCGAGCTGGTCGATGGTGGCGAAGGAGGTCCCGGCGTAGGCGGCCTCGTAACCGAGCGCGCGGTCCAGCTCGGTGGCGTGGCCGACCGACTCGTGGATCGTCAGGAACAGGTTGGTCGGGTCGATCACGAGGTCGTACTGGCCGGGCTCCACCGAGGGCGCGGACATCCGTTCGGCCAGGTGCCCGGGCAGCTCGGCCAGCTCGGTCTCCCAGTCCCAGCCGTCCCCGCGCATGAACTCCCAGCCTCGTGCGGAGGCGGGGGCGAGCGAGCGCATGGTCTCCGCGCCCGACCCGTCGGCGGCCACCGCCACCGCGGTGACCTCCGGGCTGATCAGCACCCGCTGCTGCAGGGTCGTGGTACCGGCCAGGTCCGCGTAGTACTTCTGCTCCTTGGCGGTCTGCACCCGGACGTCGACGTGGTCGACCGCGTCGTCGTCGAGCAGTTCCGCCGACCACGTCGCCAGCAGGCCGACCCGCTCGGCGATCGGGACGTCGAAGGGGTCGTCGGCGTAGTCGGAGACCCATTCGGCACCCGCGTGCACCGGCTCGTCGGCAAGCTCGACCCGCTGGGTGGCCAGCGGACGGGAGATCCGCGCCATCTGCGTCGCCAGCTCGGCGGTTGCCGCCGCCTGGTCGGCGTCCAGCCGCGTGGTGGCGGCGAAGCCCCACACGCCGTCCACCAGGACCCGCACCGCAAGTCCGGAGTCCGTGCTGTCGGTGCTGGTGGACAGGTGCCCGTCGCGCAGCCGCACCACCGACTCGCGCATCCTCTGCACCCGCAGGTCGGCGTGGCCGGCGCCGAGGTCGGCGGCCCGCTGCAGCGCGGCGTCGGCAAGCGCCTGCAGGGGGAGCTCCCGGAACTCAGGGTCGACCTGGCGGGTGCTCACCCGCCGGACTCCGTCCGGACGTCGAGGATCAGCTTGCCGGTGGTCCGGCGGGCCAGCAGGTCGCGGTGCGCCTGGGCGGCCTCGGCGAGCGGGTAGTGCCCGCCGCTGACCGGGTGCAGCCGGTTCGCGCGGACCAGCGAGAGCAGTTCCTCCATCGCCGGGGTCAGGCCGCCCGGGGCGAGCGCCGCGTGCACGAGCCAGAAGCCGACGACGCTGCGGGAGGTGGCGACCAGCTCGGCGGGGTGGATCGGCCGCGGCGCGACCCGGGAGGCCGCGCCGTAGCTGACGAGGCGGCCCAGCGGCGCCAGCGCCGCCAGCGAGCCGTCGAAGACGTGGCCGCCGGTCATCTCCAGGACGACGTCCACCTTCTTGCCGCCGTTCGCCTCGAGCAGCAGCCCGGCCACCTCCTCGGCGGTGCCGGCGCCGGAGACGTCGACCGCGGCGTGCGCGCCGAGCCGCCTGGCCAGCTCCCGCTTCGTCTCGGTGGAGGCGGTGGCGATCACCCGGCCGGCGCCCCACTGCCGGGCGAGCTGGACGGCCAGGCTGCCCACGCCGCCGGCGGCGGCGTGCACGACCACGCTCTCCCCGGGCTGCATTCGGGCGCTGATGCGCAGCAGGTGCCACGCGGTCGTGCCCTGCAGGACGAGCGCCAGCGCGGTGCCGTCGTCCAGGTCCTCCGGCAGCGGGAACGTCGTGGCGGGGTGGGCGAGCGCCTGCTCGGCGTACCCGCCGCCGCCCATCAGCAGCGCTGCCACCCGGCGTCCCGCGAGATCGCCGTCCCGGGCCACGCCGACCACCTCGGCGCCGGGCACCAGCGGCAGCGGGGTCGGGGTGAGGTAGGAGTTCTCGATCTGGTGGGTGTCGGCGTAGTTGATCCCCGCGGAGGCCACGTCGATCAGGAGGCGCCCGGGCTCCGGGGCCAGATCGGGCAGGTCCACCGGCCGCAGTACCTCCGGCCCCCCGAACTCGGTGATCTGCACGGCACGCACCTGCTGCACGCTACCGGTTCGCGGTCGCCGCACACCTGCTGGGTCGGCTAGCGTCGCGGGGATCCCTTTGCCGGACGGGAAGCAGGCAGGAGGTCCGATGGCGCGCAGCGTGCTGGTCACCGGTGGCAACCGGGGGATCGGGCTGGCGGTGGCGCGGGCGATGGCGGCGGACGGCGACGCGGTCGCGATCACCTACCGCAGCGGTCAGCCGCCCGAGGGACTGTTCGGCGTGCGCTGCGAGGTGACCGACACCGAGTCGGTGGACGCGGCGTTCACCGCCGTGGAGGAGCACCAGGGACCGGTGGAGGTGCTGATCGCCAACGCCGGGTTCACCCGCGACCAGCTGGTGATGCGGATGAGCGACCAGGACTTCACCGAGGTGCTCGACACCAACCTGGTCGGCGCCTTCCGCTGCGTCCGCCGGGCCGCCAAGGGGATGATCCGGCTGCGCCGCGGCCGGGTCGTGCTGATCTCCAGCGTCAGCGGTCTCTACGGCTCGCCGGGCCAGACCAACTACGCCGCCAGCAAGGCGGGGCTGATCGGGCTGGCGCGCTCACTGACCCGTGAGCTCGGCGGCAGGGGGATCACCGCGAACGTCGTGGCGCCCGGGTTCGTCGAGACCGACCTCACCTCCGGGCTGCCGGAGGAGCGCAAGCAGGCCTACCTGCAGGTGATCCCGGCGGGGCGGTTCGCTCAGCCGGAGGAGGTGGCGTCCCTCGTGCGCTTCCTCGCCTCCGACGCCGCCGGCTACATCAGCGGGGCAGTCGTGCCCGTGGACGGCGGCCTGGGCATGGGCCACTGACGGGCCACCCGAGCGGAAGGAGTCATCGATGGGGCTGCTCCAGGACAAGCGACTGCTGGTCACCGGCGTGCTGACCGACGCCTCGATCGCCTTCCACGTGGCCCGGCTCGCCCAGCAGGAGGGCGCGCAGGTCGTGCTGACCTCCTTCGGACGCCAGATGCGGATCACCCAGACGATCGCCCGGCGGCTGCCGACCACGCCGCCGCTGGTCGAGCTCGACGTCAGCTCGACCGACGACCTCGACGCGCTGGCCGACCGGGTTCGCGAGCACGTCGACGGGCTGGACGGCGTCCTGCACTCGATCGGGTTCGCGCCGGCCGGCGCGTTCGACTTCCTCAACGCCTCCTGGGACGACGTCGGGACCGCCGTGCAGGTCTCGGCGTACTCGCTGAAGGCGCTCGGCGTGGCCACGCTGCCGCTGCTCGGCGAGGGCGCGAGCATCGTCGGGCTCACCTTCGACGCGCAGTACGCCTGGCCGGTCTACGACTGGATGGGCGTGGCCAAGGCCGCGTTCGAGTCCTGCGCCCGTTACCTCGCCCGGGACCTGGGGCCGAAGGGGATCCGGGTGAACCTGGTCTCCGCCGGGCCGGTGCGGACGACCGCCGCGAAGTCGATCCCGGGCTTCGAGGCCTTCGAGAACACCTGGGACGAGCGCGCGCCGCTGGGGTGGGACATCCGCAACCCCGAACCGCCCGCCCGGGCCTGCGTCGCGCTGCTGTCCGACTGGTTCCCGGCGACCACCGCCGAGATCGTGCACGTGGACGGCGGCTTCCACGCCATCGGCACATAGACGACTGGGCACCCATCTGGTGCAGGATGGGCAGATGGTCCGGCGCCTCGTCCTGCTGCGGCACGCGAAGTCAGCGTGGCCGTCGGGGGTGCCGGACCACGACCGCCCGCTGGCCGGCAAGGGCCGGCGCAACGCCAAGGCGACCGGCGACTGGTTCACCGCCGAGGGGCCACGACCCGACCTCGTGCTCTGCTCGGACGCGCTGCGGGCCCGGCAGACGTGGGAGATCGCAGCGGCCGTGCTTGACCCGGCACCGGCCTGCCGGCTGGAGCCGACCCTGTACGGCGCGGCGCCGGACGAGCTGATCGAGCTGGCCCGGGACACGCCCGACGACATCGGCACGCTCGTGCTGATCGGGCACGAGCCGACGATGTCGCAGACCGCCGACCTGCTCGCCGGGCGCGGTTCGGACGCCGCGGCGCTGCGGCGCCTGCACGACAAGTTCCCCACGTCCGGGGTCGCGGTGCTGCGATTCACCGGCTCCTGGTCGGACCTGGGACCGGGCCAGTCCGTGCTCGAGGCCTTCGCGGTGCCGCGGGCCGCAGCCAGGCAGGCGGCGCACTGACGCTTCGCCCTCGACCGGCCCGGCTCAGCGTGACGCGACCGTGCTGACCTGCGTGCTGGCCGGTTCGAGCTGCGGGTCGTCCGCGTCGGCGTCCTCGATCTCCGCGCGCGGGATGCCCATGAGGTACAGGACGCTGTCCAGGTAGGGCACGCTCACCGAGGCGTCGGCCTGGGCGCGGACGGCGGGCTTGGCGTTGAACGCGATCCCGAGGCCGGCCGCGGCGAGCATGTCGAGGTCGTTGGCGCCGTCCCCGATCGCCACCGTGCGGGACATCGGAAGCCCCTCGGTCTCGGCGAAGTCGCGCAGGGCGGCCGCCTTGGCGGCGCGGTCCACCACCGGGCCCAGCACGCGGCCGGTGAGCACCCCGCCGGCCGTCTCGAGCCGGTTCGCCCGGACGTGCCGGATCCCGAGCCCCTCGGCCAGCGGCCCCACCACCTCGATGAACCCCCCGGAGACGACGGCGAGGGTGAAGCCCAGCCGGCGCAGCGTGCGCACGGTGGTCCGCGCGCCGGGGGCCAGGCGGACGGCTGCGCGGACGTCGTCCAGCACCGAGACGGGGAGCCCGGCCAGGCAGGCGGCGCGCTCGTGCAGGCTGGCGGTGAAGTCCAGCTCGCCGCGCATCGCCCGCAGGGTGATGTCGGCCACCTCCGCCCTGCGCCCGGCGTGCACGGCGAGGAGCTCGATCACCTCGTCCTGGATCAGGGTGGAGTCGACGTCCATCACGATCAGCCGCCGGCCGCGCCGGGCCAGGCCGGCCGGCGCGACCGCGATGTCGACCGACCGGGACGCCGCCTCGGCCGCGAGCTCGCGGCGCAGCACGTCCACGTCGCCGCCGGAGATGTCGAACTCGACCGTGGTCACCGGATAACGGGACAGCCGCCGGATGCGGTCGATGTTCGCGCCCTGCGCGGCCACCCGCCCGGCGATCGCCGAGACGGCGGCGGGCAGTAGCGGAGCCCCGATCACCGTGACGTGCAGCCGGCCGCTGCGCCGGGGCGCGTTGTCGCCGGTCCCGGCGACGCAGGTTACCCGCAGGCCGAGGGACAGCCCCAGAGCGTGCGCGGCGGCGATCGCGGCGCCCTCGTCCGCACCGGCGGTCACCAGCGCGCACAGCGTGAGGTTCCCCCGGACCACGACCTGCTCGACGTCCAGGACCGCGACCCCGGGTGCCGACAGGGCGTCGAACAGCTGGGTGGTCACGCCCGGACGGTCCGGGCCGGTGACCGTGACCAGCAGGGTTCTGATGCCTGCGTCGTCCATGCGGCACAGGGTAGATGCCGAGGGTTGGAGCCCGATCCGAGGGGGATCAGAGGGGCACGGGCTGGTCCTTGCCGATCACGGTGATCCCCGAGTCGGTGACGTGGAAGCCGCGGATGGTGTCCTCCTCGGGGTCCATCCCGATCCGCGCCCCCTCGGGCACCACGACGTTCTTGTCGATGATCGCCCGCCGGATCACGGCGTGCCGGCCCACCACGACGTTGTCCATGAGCACGCTGTCGCTGACCGACCCCCAGGAGTGCACGGTGACGTTGGGGGAGAGCACCGAGTTCTCCACCAGGGCGCCGGAGACCACGCACCCGGGGGAGACGATCGAGTTCACCGCGTGCCCGATCCGCCCGTGCCAGCCGTGCACGAACTTCGCCGGCGGCCAGGGGCCGGCGTTGGCGTAGATCGGCCATTCGTAGTTGTAGAGGTTGAAAACCGGGTGCACCGAGACGAGGTCCTGCTGCGCCTCGAAGTAGGCGTCGATCGTTCCGACGTCCCTCCAGTAGTCCCGGTCGCGGTCGTTGGACCCGGGGACGTCGTTGTCCCGGAAGTCGTAGACCGCGGCCTCACCGCGGGAGACGAAGTCCGGGACGATGTCCCCGCCCATGTCGTGATTGGAGTCGTCGGTGTCGGCGTCCCGGGTGACGGCGTCGATCAGCGCCTTGGCGTCGAAGATGTAGTTGCCCATCGAGGCGAGCACCTCGCCGGGGGAGTCCGGCAGGCCGGCGGCGTCCTTCGGCTTCTCGAGGAACGCGGCGACCCGCCGGCCGTCCTCCGCGGCCTGGATCACGCCGAACTGGTCGGCGAGCGCCAGCGGCTGCCGGATCGCGGCCACCGTGCACGGCGCCCCGGACTCCCGATGGGCGGCCATCATCTGGGCGAAGTCCATCCGGTACACGTGGTCGGCGCCGACCACGACGATGATGTCCGGCCGCTCGTCCCGGACGAGGTTCAGGCTCTGGAATATGGCGTCGGCGCTGCCCAGGTACCAGCGCTTGCCGACCCGCTGCTGCGCCGGCACCGGCGCGACGTAGTTGCCGAGCAGCGTGGACATCCGCCAGGTCTGGGAGATGTGGCGGTCCAGGCTGTGCGACTTGTACTGGGTGAGCACGATGATCCGCAGATAGCGGGCGTTGGCGAGGTTGCTCAGCGCGAAGTCGATCAGCCGGTACACGCCCCCGAACGGGACGGCCGGTTTCGCGCGGTCGGTGGTGAGCGGCATCAGCCGCTTGCCCTCTCCGCCGGCCAGGACGATCGCCATCACCTTGGGGGTCGCCATATCGCCGACCCTAGGGGCAGAGACCATCGGCGCACTACGGTGAGGCAGTGCGCGTCGATCTGCTCACCCGCGAGTTCCCGCCCAACGTCTACGGCGGTGCGGGTGTCCACGTGGAGAACCTGGCCGAGGTGCTCCGCGCCCACGCGGAGGTGCGCGTGCGGGCGTTCGGCGAGCCGGTGGCGGAGCCGGGCGTGACCGGGTACGCGGAACCGGCCGACCTGGCGCGGGCCAACCCCGCCCTGCGCACCTTCGGCGTCGACCTGGCGATGGCCTCCGACGTCGACGGTGCGGACGTCGTGCACTCGCACACCTGGTACGCGAACCTCGCCGGGCACCTGGCCGGGCTGCTCTACGGCGTCCCGCACGTGCTGACCGCGCACAGCCTGGAGCCGCTGCGGCCGTGGAAGGCGGAGCAGCTCGGCGGCGGGTACGCGCTGTCCTCCTGGGCTGAGCGGGAGGCCTACCGGGGCGCGGCCGAGGTGATCGCGGTCAGCGCCGGGATGCGCGCCGACATCCTGCGCTGCTACCCGATGGTGGACCCCGACCGGGTGCAGGTGGTGCACAACGGCACCGACCTGTCCAACTGGCACCGTCGCGAGGATCCGGAGGCGGTGGCCGCGCTGGGGATCGACGCCGCCCGGCCGAGCGTGGTGTTCGTCGGCCGGGTCACCCGGCAGAAGGGCCTGCCGTACCTGCTGCGCGCGGCAGAGCGGCTGCCCTCGGAGGTCCAGCTCGTGCTGTGCGCCGGCGCGCCGGACACCGCGGAGATCGCCGCCGAGGTGGAGGGTCTGGTCCAGGGCCTGCGCGAGCACCGGGACGGCGTGGTGTGGATCGACCGGATGCTGCCCCGGGACGAGCTGACCGCGGTGCTGTCGACGGCGACGACCTTCGTGTGCCCGTCGGTCTACGAGCCACTGGGGATCGTCAACCTTGAGGCGATGGCCTGCGAGGCCGCGGTCGTCGGCACCGCGACCGGAGGGATCCCCGAGGTGGTCGACGACGGCGTCACCGGGCGCCTGGTGCCGATCGAGCAGGTCGACGACGGCACGGGCACCCCGCTCGACCCCGAGCGCTTCGTCGCCGACCTCGCCGCGGTGCTCACCGAGGTGACCTCCGACCCGGCCCGGGCCGCGGAGATGGGCCGCGCCGGCCGCCGCCGCGCCGAACTGGAGTTCTCCTGGCCCGCCATCGCCGAGCAGACCATGCAGGTCTACGCGACCGCGCTGGGCTGAGCCAGTCAGTCAGCTACCGCAGTCAGCGGGCCGGTTCGAGGACCCCGTTCGCGGCGGCGGCCACGGCCCGGCGGGAGACGGCGTCCAGGCCGCGCAGCGCCTCGGCGCGGCGCACGGCCTCGTGGCCGCTCACCGCGGCCCCGTCGTCCTCACAGGCGAGCGCCACGATCGCGCGCACCCGCGC
>JBKPQU010000189.1:0-5913 GCA_046734255.1 Actinomycetota bacterium | reverse complement strand
GATCTCGCTGGTCGCGCGGGCGGGGATCCGCACGGGTTCGGGCGGCTCGGCGACGTCCTCGCCGGATTGCGCCCGGGCGACCGCCTCGGGAAGCCGCTCGGCGGCGACGCTGTGGGCCTCGGCCGCCAGGGCCGCCAGCGGTCGGGTGATCGACAGCGACGCGAGCACGGCAAGGTAGATCGACGCGCCCAGGCACAGCAGCACCAGCGCGGTCAGGCCGGCGATGCGTTGGGTCGCCTCCTGCTTCAGGTCGTGGGCGCGCACCTGGATCTCCGAGCCCACATGCCGCTGCAGCTGCCGCATGTCGTCCAGGACCGTGGTCAGCGCCGACCACCAGGACTGCGGGTTGACGACGACGTGCCGGCCGTCGGCGGCGTCCAGCGCGACGCCCTCGAAGTAGTCGGTCAGCCGCGCGGCACCGGTGTCCAGCAGGTAGGCGTTGGCCACTCGCTCGCTCGGCGAGGCGAACCGCGCGAAGCGGGCCAGGGCCACCTCTTTGGCGGCACGCATCTGGGCGAACTGCAGGAACTCCCGGTCGCCGAAGCCGCCGGCGGAGAAGACGCCGTTGAGCAGGGCGCGCTCCTGCGCGGTGCTCTCCTTGATGTCGCCCAGGGCGTCCAGCGCGGACACGCCGCGGCGCAACTCGGCGTCGGCGGACCGGTCCAGGCCGACGTCCACCCCGTTGAGCGCGGCGATCCGGTCGGTGAAGAACCGGAACGTCGCCGCGCGGCCCGCGCCGGCCGCGTCGGTCGCGGCGCGTACGGCGGGCAGCCCGTCGAGTTGCTGCAACGCGGCGCGCACCCGCGCCTCGACCGCCCCGGTGCCGCTGACCAGTGCGGCGACCGCGGCCCGCTGCAGGTCGACCCGCTCCCGGGCGGGACCGATCTCGGTGCGGAAGCTGGGGTTGCCCCCGAGGAGGCCGGCGGTCAGGCCACGCTCGGTCTGCAACTCCTGGACCAGGTCCTGCACGGCCAGCGCGATCGACACGGACCGCGCCGTGGCGGTCGAGGCGCGGTAGTTCTCGACCTGCCCGGCGGCCACCACGCCCAGAAGCAACAGCACGACCACCGCCGGAAGCGCGAGGATGCGCGCCAGGCGCCGCCGGATCGTGCCCCCCCGTGAACGGGCCGCTCCCCTCGGCCCCGGTATGAGTAATTCGTCGGTGCTCACCACGGCGAAGCGACCTCACAAGGGCCGACCGCTGAACCGACCACCGAACTCCCACGTGCGAACAGAAGCCGTGACGCGGGCACGGCGCCTCCCATTGGCGGGTAGGACTGGCGAAGACTGTGACGGACATACCGTGGTGAACCGGTTCGGTGGGGAACTTACCCGCAGTGGCCTTTTTTTACAATCCGCTGTTTATGCGTAACTTAGGGTGTCCGACTTGACCGATGCGTCATGAATCGGTAGCTCTCTGTCGTTCATTTGGGCTAAACGGCAACCGAGCAGGGCGTCTACCGGGATCAGGCCGCCCGGGACCGGCCGAGCCGGCCCACGAGCCTGTCGACCCGTCTCGTGAGGAAAAGCAGCAGCAGCGTCCACAGCCCGAGCACCGGATTGACCAAAGAGATCACGAACGAGATCGCCAGCAAGGCAGCGGAGGTCCACCGCGGGCGCAAGGCAGCGCCGTCCGGGACGTCGGGCACGCGCAGCTCCGGATGCGCTCGCAACCACGCCGACGTGCCGGCCAGAGCCAGGGAGCTGGCCAGCAGCGTGCCGATGTAGAGCGGGCTCGCGCCCCTGGCCACGCTCGAGCCGATCAGCTCGGTGGGGAACGGCATGAAGACGATCGTGAGCAGCCAGGCCAGGGTGAGCCGGACAAGGCCGGCGTCGTAGGCGGCCACCTGTTCGAACGTCTGGTGGTGGGCGGCCCAGAAGCGCGCGATCACGACGAAGCTGAGCGCGAACGCCCAGAGCTGCCCGATGTGGTCGCTCAGCATCCGCGCGACGGAGTCGCCCTCGCTCTGTCCGGGGATCTCGACCAGCGGAAGGACCAGCAGCGTGATGGCGATCGCCACGACCGCGTCGGCGAATGTGACCAGCCGGTGGAGTCCTCGCTCGGTCCGCACGGCTGCCAGTCTGCCGCAGCGCGCGATCCCGGCTGCCTGACCGACGGGACTCGGCGGCGCCTACTTGGAAACGATGACGTAGAGGCCGTAGGAGACGGTCAGGGCGCACGCCATGAAGCACAGGCCGGCGGCGAGCGGGGCGGCGGGGCTGGACGACGCGATGTCCGGAACCGCCTCCAGCGTGTCTGAGCCGGTGTCGGGCTCGACGTCCGGCGTCCGGGCCACGGCCGGTGCTCGGGAGAGCAGGCTGACGCCGATCGCGAAGAGCACGATCACGCCCACTGCCGCCGCGAACGAGACGACGAAGACCTCGCCGAATGCCCTCCAGTCCACGGTCATCCCGTGCCTCCTCAGGCCGCGACCGACAGGGACGGCGAGGTGGATTCCGCCGTCTCGTTGACGTTCTGCGCGTCGACCGGGTTGCGCCGCGAGAGCAGGTAGATGCCGCTGGCGCAGGCCAGCGCGGTAAGCGCGACCACGATGGTGCCGACGGTTCCGGTCAGGGCCACGGTTCCAGCGAGGCCGCCGATGATCGCCGCCGCAGGAAGGGTCAGCGACCACGCGATGGCCATTTGGCCGCCGATCCCCCAGTGGACTTTCGACAGGCGCCGGCCGGTGCCGGCGCCGAAGATCGCTCCGGAGCACACCTGGGTGGTGGACAGCGGGAACCCCAGATGGGAGGAGACGAGGATCACTGTGGCGCTGCTGGTCTGGGCGGCGAACCCCTGCACCGTGCGGATCTCCGTGATCCTCGTGCCGAGCGTGCGGATGATCCGCCAGCCGCCGACCGCGGTGCCCACGCCGATCGCCACCCCGGCGGACACGATCACCCAGGCGGGAGGGGACGATCCCTCGGGAAGCATGCCCGAGGTGATCAATGCCAGTGTGATCACGCCCATCGTCTTCTGCGCGTCGTTGGTGCCATGCGCCAGGGACAGCATCGACGCCGAGATCACCTGACCTACCCTGAACCCGCGACCCACGGCCTCCTGCCGGGCCCGCTCAGTGATCCGGTAGGCGAGGTAGGTCCCGGCCAGCGCCACCAGCCCGGCCACCAGCGGCGCGAGCACCGCCGGGATCACCACCTTGGCCACCAGCGTGTTGAAGTGGATTGCCGCGGCCCCGGCGGCCGCCCAGGCTGCACCGATCAACCCGCCCAGCAGCGCGTGCGAGGAGCTGGACGGCAGCCCGAGCAGCCACGTCAGCAGGTTCCAGAGGATGGCCCCGATCAGCCCGGCGAAGATCACCGTGGTCGTGATCTTGGTATCGTCCACCAACCCACTTGAGATCGTCTTCGCGACCTCCACCGACAAGAACGCGCCCACCACGTTCAGGACCCCGGAAAGCACGACCGCGACTCGGGGTGACAGGGCGCCAGTGGCGATCGTGGTCGCCATCGCGTTCGCGGTGTCGTGGAACCCATTGGTGAAGTCGAACAGCAGGGCAGTGACGATCACTAGCAAGAGGATCGTGTCCACCCGCGACCTCCCAGGGAAGGGCGTGAAGCCAGGGGGGTGTCGCGGCAACCGTTGCAGACAAAGGGAAACATCCGGTGAACCGGAGGCGTCTTCTTTCCCCTGCGCCGATCGGTGTGCTGGCCGGATGCGGTCAGGTGCCCGGCGTCGTGGCCGACCGTCGCTCGGCGATCACGAGATGGCCCTCGATCGGGATCTCGACACCGCTGCCGCTCCGGAACCGCCCGAGGACGTCGCGGGACTCCTCCAGGATGCGCTGGTAGACGTCACTGCCGATCCGCTCCGCGAGCGGTGTACTGGCCACCTCCGTGTGGACCATGTCGTCGATGGAGTCCCACCTGGCCACCCCGAGGCGGGTCACGACCTGGCGGATCTGCAGGCCGGCGGACCCGAAGCGCTCGGTGAGAACGTCGAGATCGCCGTGGACCCAGTACGTCCCGAGCAGGTTGATCGCCTCCGGGCCGGCGTACCGCGCGACCATCTCGATCCACGGGCCGTACGCGGGCTGGGCGTCGAGGCTGCCGTTCGAGGAGGCGCGGACGAGGCTGCAGCTGGCCCGGTGCCTGTCCGCCGACCAGCCCGAGGTCGCGATCGCGGAGGCGAGGGCGGCGCTGGCGGTCTTCGACCGCATCGGTGCCGCACCGGACGCTGACGCGGCCGCGTCGCTGCTTCGCGCTCTCGGAGCACGGGGACGCACTGGCCCGAAGGGGGTCGGGCTCCTGTCGCAGCGGGAGCGGACGGTCCTCCACCTGCTCGGCGAGGGGCTGACGAACCCGGAGATCGGGCAGCGGCTGTTCATCAGCCCGAAGACCGCCTCGCATCACGTCAGCAACGTGCTGGCGAAGCTGGGTCTGCGCAACCGCGCCGAGGCGGCCGTCGTCGCGCGTTCCTTCCCGTCACATCACGAGTCGAGCCGGGAGCCGGGTCAGTCGGTTCGGAAGCCGGGTCAGTCGAACAACGCGGCCCCCCAGGCGCCCGCCTCCTGAACGCCCGGGGGGACCGCGAAGATCGCGCTGCTCGTCTGGCGCAGGTACTCGTTCAGCGCGTCCTGCTCGGAGAGCATCGCCTGGATCGGGACGAACTGGCGTCGCGGATCGCGCTGGTAGGCGATGAAGAACAGCCCGGCGTCGAGCTCACCGGTCACAGGGTCGATGCCGTCGGTGAAGGAGTAGCCGCGTCGCAGCAGGCGCTGGCCCCCGTGGGTGTGCGGGCTGGCGAGCCGGATGTGCGCGTCGATCGGGATGACGGGAAGGCCGTCCGGGCCCTTGGCCTCCAGGTCGGGGAGTTCGTGCTCGTGCGTGCCGCCGAAGGGAACCCCGCTGATCTTGCGACGGCCGATGATGTTCTCCTGGTCGGCGAGGTAGTCGCGGTCCCAGGCCTCGATCAGCATGCGGATCCGGCGGGTGACGACGTAACTGCCGCCGCGCATCCAGGGCTGGTCGGTGTCGTCCCCCACCCAGACGTACTGCTGGAGGTACTCGGTGTCCTCGGCGGTGATGTTGTTGGTGCCGTCGAGGAAGCCCATCAGGTTGCGCGGGGTGGCCTGCGCGCTGCTGGTGCTCGACGTCCGGCCGAACCCGAGCTGTGACCAGCGCATGGTCACGACGCCGCGGCCCAGGCGGGCGAGGTTGCGGATCGCGTGGAAGGCGACCTGCGGGTCGTCCGAGCAGGCCTGGATGCAGAGGTCGCCGCCGCTGCGGTTCGCCTCCAGCTGGTCGCCGGGGAACGTCGGGGTGTCGATCAGTGCTGCCGGTCGCTTCGAGGCCAGCCCGAAACGGTCGTCGAACAGCGTGGGCCCGAACCCGACGGTGATCGTCAGATGCCCGGGCGCCAGGCCGAGCGCCTCACCGGTGTCCAGCGGCGGGTACAGCTCCCGCTCGAGGTCGTCGCCCACCGGCCGTCCGGCGGTCATCCTCGCCGCGGCCGCCGTCCACGCCGCCAGCATCGTGCGCAGCTCGGTGCGGTTGCCGGACACGTCGAACGACGCGAAGGCCAGCCGGTCCTGGGCCGGGGTGGTGATCCCGGCCTGGTGTGCCCCGTGGAACGGCACGATCTGGCCGGCCGGATCCAGGGTGTCGCCGTGGTTGTCGGCCATGCGCGTCGCGCCGTACGCGGCGCCGGCGCCGACGGCGATACCTGCGCCGCCGACAACCGCTCCGACGAAGCGCCGTCGAGAGACGGCTTCAGCCACTGACGACCTTTCCGGCGACCTGGGACAGGGGCTCGGCGAGCGCGTACACGGATTGGGCCAGCGCGCGGACGTCGGCCGGCTCCAGCTCGCTGTAGAGCACGAACCCGTCGCCCGAGCGGTACTTCTCGAGCCCTGCCTCGACGGCGGCGAACCGGTCGGTGACCGTCTTGGCCAG
>JBKPQU010000188.1:0-17970 GCA_046734255.1 Actinomycetota bacterium | reverse complement strand
GAGTCGGAATGCTGGAACTCGCCGTCGATCATGTAAGTGACGGTCTCGAACCCGCGATGCGGGTGCCACGGGGTGCCCTTGGGCTCGCCCGGCGCGTACTCCACCTCGCCCATCTGGTCCATGTGGATGAACGGGTCCAGGTCGCGCAAATCGACGCCGGCGAAGGCCCGGTGCACGGGAAAGCCCTCGCCCTCCAGGCCTGTCGGTGCCGTCGTCACGGACACCACTGGGCGATCATGTTCGGTGGCGGGGTCCGGACGGCGGACCAGAGGCAGCGCCAGAGGGTTCTCGACGGTGACAGCGGGCATTGGAGCCTCCGATGTTGTTGCGTCGTCAATCAAGAATACTCCACCCAATGTCGTTGCACTGTCAATTATTCCGGTAGGCTGACCTGCATGAGTGATGTCCGGTGGCTCGACGCCGACGAGCAGCGGACCTGGCGCGCCTACCTGGACACCACCCGGCTGCTGGTCCGGGCGCTCGACCGCCAGCTCGAGGCCGACGCCGGCATCTCGCTCACCGACTACGAGCTGCTCGTCCAGCTCTCCGAGGCGCCGGGGTCGCGGCTGCGGATGAGGGACCTGGCCGACCGCACGCTATCCACCCGCAGCGGGGTCACCCGGGCCGTGACCCGGTGCGAGCGCCTCGGCTGGGTGCGCCGTGTGGAGTGCGAGGACGACCGGCGCGGCACGCTCGCCGAGCTCACCCCGGCCGGGTTGGACAAGCTCGCGGCGACCGCGCCCGGGCACGTGGCCACCGTGCGGGCGAACATGTTCGACCGGCTCACGACCGCCGAGCAGCAGCAGCTGGGCGCGATCTGCACCTATCTCGCCGAGAACCTGGGCGCGCCCGCCTCACGACAGTAGGTGGGGAGGCGACGTCCCGCCCGACGCCGCCACGGTGCAGGCTGTCCGCGTGGAACGACGATTGCTCGGCACCTCCGATCTCACGGTCCCTGCCGTCGGTCTGGGGACGTGGGCGCGGCTGGAGTCGGCGGCGGGGACCGGCGGTCACGTCGACGTCGTCGGCGCTGCGCTGGACGCCGGAGCGAACTTGTTCGACTCCTCGCCGATGTACGGGCAGGCCGAGGATCTCCTCGCCGCGGCGCTCGGCGGGCGCCGCGGCGACGCGGTCGTGGCCACGAAGGTCTGGACGCCGTCGGCGGGGGAGGGCAGGCGGCAGCTGCGCCGGGCGGTGGCCCGGTTCGGCGGCCGGGTCGAGGTCATGCAGATCCACAACCTGGTGGCCTGGCGGGAACACCTGCCGATGCTCGAGGCGGCCCGGGACGCCGGCGAGGTCTCCGTGATCGGTGCGACGCACTGGTCCTCGGCCGCCCTCGGCGAGCTCGAGGAGGTGATGCGCTCGGGCCGGATCGGTGCGGTGCAGATCCCCTACAACCCGCGCGAGCGCGCGGTCGAGCGCCGGATCCTGCCGCTGGCGCGGGATCTGGGTCTCGGGGTGATCGTCATGCGGCCGTTCGGCGAGGGCGCGTTGCTCCGCTCCTCGATCGGGAACGGCGCGCTGGAACCGTTGCAGCCGTTCGGCGTCCGCACCTGGCCGCAGGCGCTGCTCAAGTGGGTGCTGAGCGACTCCCGGTGCCACGTGGCGATCCCGGCCACCTCGCGGCCGGACGCCGCGCGCGAGAACGCCGCGGCCGGCTCGGAGCCCTGGTTCGGTGCCGAGGAGAGGGAGCTCGTCGCGCGGCTCGCCGACCTCGGCTGATCGGTGAAGCCGCCGAGGACGTCGGCCAGCCGCGCCCGGAACGTCAGCAGGGCGCCGTCCCGGCTGATCTCGGCGGTGCGCAGCGCCCGTCGCAGCATCCCGACCACCCGCCGGTTGCTGGAGTGCACGTCCAGGTTGACGGCGATCGCGCCCGCGGCGCCGGCCTCGGCGATCGCGGCGCGGAACAGCCGCCGCCCGAGCCCCCGGCCCTGCCAGTCGTCGGCGACCACCACTCCGGCGTCGACCACGCCGTCTGCCACCGCCCACATCGCGTGGCCGACGATCGCGTCGCCGTCGGTCGCGACCCAGGCCCCCCGCTGCGGCCCGCGCCGGACCATCAACTGGACGAGCCCGGCGGACGGCTGGCTGACCCCGGCGAGGAAGCGGCCGAAGGCGCTGGTCAGCGACAGCGAGCGGATCATCGTGGCGAGGCCGCCCGCGTCGTCGGGCCGAGTCCGGCGGATCCACACGACAGGCTGGGTCTGCTTCACAGATTCAGCCTGTCGGAGGTTACCTGAGTCTGTCAATTAGATTTAGCATGGTTTCGTGAGCAGACCCGAGGCCCTGAGCTGGTCGATGGACACGTGCACGATCGCGCGGTCGCTGGACGAGATCGGCGACCGCTGGTCGTTGCTGGTCCTGCGGGAGATCTTCCAGGGCATCCGCAGGTTCGACGACCTCACGGTGCGCACCTCGATCCCGCGGCAGGTGCTCACCGAGCGGCTGCGCCGCCTGGAGGCGGCCGGCGTCCTCCGCCGCGAGCCCTACCAGGACCCGGGGCAGCGGCGCAGGCACGAGTACCGGCTGACCCAGAAGGGGATCGACCTCTACCCGGTCTTCGTCGCCCTGCAGGAGTGGGGGGACGCCTACCTCGCCGATCCCTGCGGCCCGGCCCAGGAGTTCATCCACCGGGACTGCGGGGAGCGGCTCGACCTCGTGCTGCGCTGCCGGGCCGGCCACGAGCTGACCGCCAACCGCCAGGTCTCCGGCCGTCCGGGCCCGGGGGCCAAACCCCGCACACCGGCGTAGCCGCCGCTCGGCGGTCAAGTCCGGCGTCCCGGCGGTCGAGGCTGAGGCCGTGGGTCTTGCCCTCGCCCTGGCGGCCAGCCTGCTCTGGGGCGGATCGGATTTCCTCGGCGGCACGCTGAGCCGCAGGATGCGCACCTTCGACGTGCTGGCCCTGTCGCAGGTCGTGGCGATCGTCCTGCTCGGCGGCTACCTGGCGGTGGTCGGCGGCTGGTCGAGCCCGAGCCTCGGGCTGCTCTGGGCACTGGCCGCCGGCGTCGCCTGGACGCTGGGCATCGGTGCCTTCTACTCCGCGCTCGCCACCGGGACGATGGGCGTAGTCGCGCCGATCGCCGCGTGCGGCGTGGCCGTGCCCGTTCTGGCTGGGTTGGTCTCCGGGGAACGCCCGTCGATCGTGCAGCTGCTCGGCATCGGGCTCGGCGTCGTCGGGGCGATCGCCGCGGCCGGTCCGGACCTTCGGGACGGCGGGGCCCTGTCCGGGCGTGCGCGGCCGGTGCTGCTCGCCGTGCTGACGGCCGTGCTGTTCGGCGTCGAGATCCTCTTCCTGGCCAAGTCCGACCGGGGCTCCGTGCCATTGACGTTGGTGGGCATGCGGCTTTCGGCCCTGATCTGCCTGGGAGCCGGGTTCGCGGCGATCCGGTGGTCCGTACCCCGGACGGCGCGGCATGCCGCGCCCCGCACGCAGTTCGTCCCGATGGTGAGCCTGGTCGCGCTGATCCCGCTCGGTGCGCTCGACCTGGTCGCGACCGCGGCGTACACGGAGGCCACCCGCCGCGGGCTGGTCAGCCTGGTCGCCGTCCTGGCCTCGCTGTACCCGGCCGTAACCGTCGTGCTCGCCCGAGAGCTCCATTCGGAGCGGCTGCGCCCGGTCCAGTCACTCGGCGTGGTCTCCGCCTGTGCGGGTGCGGTGTGCATCGGTTTGGGGGGCTTCGAGGGGTAGCCCGGCATGCCCGGTACGGGCCCCTGGCGTCCCCCATTCGGACTCTCGGGCCGGATCAATCCCAGGTCGATACGACCAACGGCGACACGCGTCCGCATGGACCGAAAGGGAGGGGGAGTCGTGAAGGCCGACGCCGAAGACGTCCGCGCCCCTGGGCGTAAGCGGGCGAGGCGCATCCTCACGGCGATCGTGCTGATCCCGCCGGTGGCGTTCATCGCCACCACCGTGCCGGGCGTGCGCCCCCATCCGGGCTACAGCTTTCTGCTGGACGGGGTACTGAACAACTTCGCCTACGCGATGGCTCCGCTGCTCTGCCTGATCCGGATGCGCGGGACCGCCGCGAACCGGCTGGACGCGCGGTTGCTCGCGCTCGGGCTGGCGCTCTACGGCGGCGGAAACGTCTTCTGGACGGCGTTCGTGCGGCCTCTGGACCCGGAGCCGTTCCCGTCCGGCGCCGACGCGCTGTTCCTCGCGTTCTACCCATGCGCGTTCGCATCGATGCTGCTCATGCTCCGCCGGCGGGACGCCCGCTACACGCTCAGCCTGTGGCTCGACGGTCTGGTCGGCGGGCTGGCGGCCAGCGCCTTCGCCGCCGCGGCGGTGATCAACCCGATCGTCAGCGGTCTCGTGGGCAGCTGGGCAGCGATCGCGACGACGACCGCCTACCCGCTGCTGGACCTCATCCTCCTGCTCGTCGTGGTCTCGACGCTGTCGCTGTTCAGCTGGCGCCCGCCGAGCGGCATGTGGATGCTCACCGCGGGTCTGCTGCTGTTCGTCATCGCCGACGTCGCCTACCTGTTCTCCACCGCGAGCGGCACGTACGTCTCCGGCGGGATCGGCGACGGCGTCTGGGTGCTCGCCACGCTGATGATCGCCGCCTCGCCCGGCTGGGCGGACAAGCCGACCGGGGTGCGGCTGCCCACCTGGGCGGTGCTGACGATCCCCGTGCTGGCCACGGTCTCCGCGGTGGCACTGCTGGTCGCCGACCACGCCCACCACCTGCACCCGGTGGCGCTCGGCCTGGCGGCCGCGACCGTCCTGCTCGCGCTGATCCGGCTGATCGCCACCTTCCGGGAGGCCACGTCGCTGGCGCAGAGCCGCGAGCTGGCGCTGACCGACGAGCTGACCGGCCTCGGCAATCGCCGGGCGCTGTACGAGCACGGCCCGCGCCGGCTGTCCAGCCTGGACCCGGACACCGGCGTCGCCCTGCTGCTGCTCGACCTCGACCGGTTCAAGGAGGTCAACGACAGCCTGGGTCACCACGCGGGCGACGAGATGCTGCGTACCGTCTCCGCGCGGCTCAAGCAGTTCTCCCGGCACCAGTCCGACTTCGTGGTCCGCCTGGGCGGCGACGAGTTCGCGCTGCTCCTGGTCGACGTCGACGGCCAGCAGGCCGAGACGGTCGCCGACGAGGTCCGCGATGTGATCACCCCGCCGATGACGGTGGACGGCGTCACCGTGCGCGTGGGCGCGAGCATCGGCATCACCTGCATGATGGCGGGCTCCGCGGACCTCCCGACGCTGCTGCGGCAGGCGGACGTCGCCATGTACCAGGCGAAGGCGAGCCGGACCGGCACGAACATCTACCGCCCGGAGCGGGACGAGTTCGCCTCGCAGGAGCGGATCCGCGACCTGGAACTGCTGCGCAACGCCATCGACAGCGGCGGCATGGTCCTGCACTACCAGCCCAAGGTGCGGACCCGGGACGGCGCGGTCGTCGGCGTCGAGGCGCTCGTCCGCTGGATGCACCCGGATCGCGGCCTCATCCACCCCGAGACGTTCCTGCCCCTGGTCGAGGACGCGGGCCTCATGGCCGACCTGACCCGGACCGTGCTCGAGCAGGCGCTGAACCAGGTGATGCTGTGGCGTGGTGAGGGTCGGGTGCTGTCGGTCGCGGTGAACCTGTCCGCGTCGTCCCTGGTCGACCTCGACCTGCCCAACCAGGTCGCGGGCATGCTGTCCGCCCGCGGCATCCCGCCGGAGTCGCTCGAGCTGGAGATCACCGAGGACTTCCTGATGGCCGACCGCCAGCGGGCCAGGGAGATCCTGGGTGCGCTGCGGCGCCACGGCGTCCGGGTCGCGGTGGACGACTTCGGCACGGGCTACTCCTCGCTGGCCTACCTCAAGGAACTGCCGATCGACGAGCTCAAGCTCGACAAGTCGTTCGTCACCGGCATGATGCTCGACGACCGGGCGCAGGCCATCGTGCGCTCGACGATCGAGCTGGCGCACTCCCTGGGCCTGCGCATGGTCGCCGAGGGCGTCGAGGATGCGGGCACGGCGCGGCAGCTCGCCGAGGCCGGGTGTGACCTGGAGCAGGGCTGGTTCTACGCGAAGGCGATGCCGGCCGAGCAGTTCGAGCTCTGGTGGGACGACCGTGTTCCCGGCGAGTCGACCGGCTCGGATCCATCCGTGCCGGCTGCGGCAACGTGACCGGGCCCGGCGTCGAGGGGAACGGGTCCGTAGGGACCGACGACCTCCACCTCGACGTCGTCGAAGGCGAGCAGGCCGTGATCGAGGTCCAGGATCAGCTCGACGAGTTGGCTCTGTCCGTGGGCGCACCGATCACAGCTCGCAGCTCCTGGCTGATGGCGCGGATCAGCAGCGAGCCGGCGGTACGGCCGTGGGCCGTGCTGCTGTCCGATCGGGACGGGCAGCTGAGAGCGGCCGCCGTCCTGCTCGACCTCCGGGCCGAGGAGGGCTGGGTCACCGAGCTGGCCGGCGGCGGCGACGGTCACCGCACGGCCCTCCTGGCACGCGACGACCGCGCGGGGGAGCTGCTCGTGCGCACCCTGGGCGAGCTGCTGGTCTCCCGCTCCCCCGATGCCGAGCTCTGCCTCGGCCCGCTGCCGCTGGACGAGACGACGCAGCGGCTGGTCGCCGTCCTGCCGAGCACCGCGGTGATCGAGGCCACGCGCCCGATCCCGGTGGTCCGGCGCGCGGAGAGCGCGCAGGCGGGCGGTTACCTGACCCACGGCCTCAGGCGGACGCTGCGCAAGGCGTGGAACCGGATGGCGGCCGACGGCGTCTCGGCCGAGATCACATTCCTCTACGAGGCCCGCAGCATCATCGAGCTGGCGCCCCTGATGGCCGCCGCGCACCAGCGACGGGACCACGACCACGGGCTGGCCAGCTACCTCGACACCGACGCCGGCGCGCGGCTCTGGCACGAGCGGCTGCGCCGCCTCGCCGAGTCGGGTGACGTCGAGCTCGCCGTGCTGCACCTCGACGGCGCGCTCGCCGCCTACGTCATCGGGCTGGCCGACCCGCCCGCCTACCGCGTTCTCGAGGGCCGGTTCGTCACCGAGTGGGCCCGGTACTCGCCCGGGCGCGTGCTGGAATCCACTGTGCTGCAACGCTTCCTGGACGACGACAACTACGACGTCCTGGACTGGATGACCGGCGTGGCGCCGGACAGCCTGCTGGCCGCGAACGACGAGGAGCCGCGGATCACCGTGCGGCTGTCCCGCCGGATGCGCCGGGAGGCGGTGGGGTCGGCGCCGACCTCGGCCGGTTCGGGCCGTCCCCTGGAACCGCACCGACGCTAGGATCCTCGCCTGAGGTGAGGATGAGCGATCGATCGGTGGTGGTGACCGGCGCCTCCAGCGGCATCGGCGCGGCGACGGTCCAGGAGCTGGTGCTCCACGGGTTCGACGTCTGGGCGACGGTGCGGCGCGAGTCGGACGCCGACCGGATCAGGCAGCAGGGCAGCCCCCAGGTGACCCCGCTGATCTGCGACGTCACCGATCCGGCCCAGGTCGCCGCGTTGGGCGAGCAGGTCCGGGCGGCCGGGCCGCTGCACGGCCTGGTGAACAACGCCGGGACGGCGATCCCGGCGCCGCTGGAGTACATCCCGCTGGAGGAGTTCCGCCGCCAGCTCGAGGTGAACCTGACCGGTCAGCTGGCGGTGACCCAGGCGGTGCTCCCGGCGCTGCGGGAGGCTCGTGGCCGCGTGGTGACGGTCGGCTCGATCGGTGACAGGATCGCCGGCCCCCTGCTCGGCCCCTACCACGCGTCGAAGTTCGGCCTGCTCGGCCTGACCGACAGCCTGCGGGCCGAGCTCGCGCCCTTTGGGATCCGCGTCGTCCTGATCGAGCCGGGCGCGGTCGCGACGCCGATCTGGAGCTCCGGCGCGGCTACCGGGGAACGCGTGATGGCGGGGATGCCGCCGGAGGCGCTCTCGCGGTACGAGGCGCAGATCGCGCGCGCCCGGGCCGGCACGGCCCGTTCGGCGCGGAAGGGCATACCGCCGGCCGCCGTCGCGGCCGTGATCGTGAAGGCCCTGACCACCCCCAACCCGCGACCTCGTTACCTGGTCGGCCGCGACGCGCACCTGCTCGCGACCGTCGCGGCACTGCCGAGCCGGCTGCGCTACCGGCTGACCGCCGCCCGCCGGTGACCGCGCGCGGGGGTGGGGCCGTCTCGCTGCGCCTGCCCTTCCGGGTGCCGTTCCGCCCGGACAGCCTGTTCGGGCACCTGATCGCGACCGCCGTCCCCGGCGTCGAGGAGTGGCGCGGCGGGGCGTACCGCCGCACGATCCGCCTGCCGCACGGCCCGGCGGTGGTCTCCCTGACGCCCCGCGCGGACCACGTCGCCTGCCGGCTGATGCTGCACGACCTGCGCGATCGGCCGGCTGCCGTGGCACGGTGCCGGTGGCTGCTGGATCTGGACGCCGATCCCGTGGCCGTCGACGCGGCGCTGAGCGCCGACCCGCAGCTGGCCGCGGTCGTCCGGATCGCTCCCGGGCGGCGGGTGCCCCGCAGCGTCGACGGCGGGGAGCTGGCGGTGCGGGCCGTGCTCGGCCAGCAGGTGTCGACCGCGGCCGCGCGTACCCACGCGAAGCGGCTGGTGCTCGGCCACGGTGAGCCGATCCCCGACCCGGACGGCGGGCTCACCCACCTGTTCCCGAGCATGGACGCCCTCGCCGGCCTGGACCCCGCGAGCCTGGCGTTCCCGCAGGCCCGGCAGCGTGCGATCGCGGGCCTGGTGACGGCGCTCGCCGGCGGTTCCCTCGATCTCGGCCCGGATGCCGACCGGGCCAGGGCCCGCGCGCAGCTGTCGGCCCTGCCTGGCCTCGGGCCGTGGACGGTCGAGACGATCGCCATGCGCGCCCTCGGCGATCCCGACGCCTTCATCCCCACGGATCTCGGCATCCGCCTCGCCGCCAAGGCGCTCGGGCTGCCCACCAGTCCCGGGGCCCTGCGGGCCCACTCCGAGCGCTGGCGCCCGTGGCGCTCCTACGCCGTCCAGTACCTCTGGTCCACCGGCGACCACGCCATCAACCGCCTGCCCGCTTCGGACGTGGTCTGAGCCACCTCATGCTCCATGGGGCCACCGCCGCTCCTCGGGGCCACCTTTCGAACGCCGACTTGGCTGCCGGAGGGGTGGCTTCGCGGAGCATGAGGCCCTCAGGGTCCTCCAGATCGACCGCCTAGGCTGGCCGGATGAGCGGGGCGAGCCGGTGACACGCGTCTACCTGGAGGTCGGCGCGCGCAAGGTGTTCGCCTGCGCACTGGACTGGCCCGGCTGGTGCCGCGCGGGGAAGGGCGAGGAAGCAGCGCTGAGCGCGCTCGCGAGCTACGCCACCAGGTACGCCGCGGCGGCGGCGCGGGCAGGCATCGTCTTCGACGCCGAGCGGGAGGCCGCGCATCTCGACGTGGTCGAGCGCGTGAAAGGTTCCGCGACAACGGATTTCGGTGCGCTGGACGCCGTCCCCGAGGCGGACCGGTCGTCGGGAACGGACGGGGCCGATGCTCGGACGGTCGCCCTGGTACGGGCGGCGTGGGACAGCCTGGACGCCGCGGCAGCGGCGGCTCCGCAGGCGCTGCGCAAGGGACCCAGAGGTGGCGGCCGCGACCGGGATGCGGTCGTGCAGCACGTCCTGGAGACCGAGCTGCTGCACGCCAGGATGCTCGGGATCAAGAAGACCGACCAGGCGCGCGCCGACGTGCTCGCCGCGATCGAGGCCGGCGGCAGCCCGACGATCCCGTTCGTCGGCCGCCGCACCGCCTGGCACGCGCTCGACCACGCCTGGGAGATCGAGGATCGGGCGAGGCCGTGAACTGGGCGGCGGTCGCCCGCCGGGCGCACACCACCGAACCGGACGGTCTGCCCGTGGCTGTCCGGGCGCTGTGCACCCTCGACGCTGACGGCGTCCGGGTGATCGCGGCCGGGGACGAGGACGGCAGGGTGCGCCTCTGGGATCCCGCCACAGAGCAGGAGACCCGGGTGATCGAAGGCCACCGGGACGGGATCTTGGCCCTGTGTTCGGTGGACCTGGAGGGGCGGGCGGCGCTGATCTCCGCGGGACAGGACCGGGCGGTGCGGCTCTGGGATCCGGCCACGGGAGCGGCGCTGCGGACGCTCGAGGGTCACACCGACGCCGTCCGCGCCCTGTGCCCCGTGGACGTCGGCAGCCGCACGACGATCGCGTCCGCCGGCGACGACGGCACGGTCCGGCTGTGGGATCCGGGCACCGGGGAAGCTCTGCACACGCTGGAGGGCCACACCGACTGGGTCTATGCGGTGTGCGCGGTCGAGTGCGAGAACCGGGCGGTGCTCGCCTCGGCCGGGTACGACCGGACGGTGCGGCTCTGGGATCCGGTCACCGGAGAGGCGCTGCGCACGCTGGAGGGTCACATCGACGCCGTGTACGCGCTGTGCGCCCTCCAGGCCGGGAGCCGGACGCTGGTCGTATCCGCCGGCGAGGACTCCACCGTGCGGATCTGGGATCCCGCCACCGGGCAGGCGATCCGGACGCTGGAGGGGCATCCTTACGCGATCCACGCGGTGTGCTCCTTCGGGGTGGACGGCGGCACGCTGCTCGCATCGGCCGGCGAGGACGGCACGGTGTGGCTCTGGGACGCGGCGACCGGAGAGGCGCTGCGCACGCTGGAGGGCCACACCCGCGGCGTCTACGCGCTGTGCCACCTCGAGGCGGGCGGCCGCCCCCGGTTGGCCTCCGCCGGGCTGGACGGCACCGTGCAGATCTGGGAACCGGTCACGGGCGAGAAGCAGACGCTCGCCCCCAACCCGGACTGGGTGTTCGGGGTCTGCGCACTCGAGGTGGACGGCCGAAGGGTGCTCGCCGTCGCCGGCAGCGCGGGCACCGTGCGCATCAGGGATCAGGCCGGCGGCGAGGTGCTGCGCGTTCTGGACGGTCACCCGGCGGGCGTGCGGGCCGTGTGCCCGGTCGAGGTCGGTGGGCGTGGCCTGCTCGCGGCGGCCAGCGACGCGGGCGTCGTCCGGATCTGGGACCCGCGCACCGGGCAGGCGCTGCGCACCCTGGAGGGCCACACCGACTGGGTCTACGCCGCGTGCCCGATCGAGGTCGGCGGGCGAGCCGCCCTTGCCACCGCGGGCTTCGATCGCTCGGTGCGGATCTGGGATCCGGGAACCGGACGGGCGCTGCGCACGCTCGATGGCCACACCGACGTCGTCCGGGCGCTGTGCACCGCCGCGGTCGAGGGCGACACCCTGCTCGCTTCCGGTGGCGACGACGCTGCCATCCGGATCTGGGATCCCACCGACGGCCGCACGGTAAGAGTGATCGACGGGCCTCGCGGCGGCGTGCACGCGATGTGCGGCCTCGAGTTCGGCGGCCGGAACCTGCTGGCCGCCGCGGGATTCGACAACATCGACGGGGTCGTCCACATCTGCGACCCGGCGACGGGCACGACGCTGCGCACGTTGCGGGGTCACACCGGCGGCGTGTACGCCGTGTGCTCGGTGGCGGTGGGTGGCCGGGTCCTGCTGGCCTCGGCCGGCGACGACCGGACGGTCCGGATCTGGGAGCCGGCCACCGGCATTGCGCGGCAGGCCATCCCCGTCGATCACCCGGTGACCGCGCTGGCCTCGCCGGAACCCGGCCAGATCGTCGTCGGCCTGTCGACGGGGGTTCTCGCGCTCACGATCGCGCCCGGGCGATGACGCTGATCGCCCGGCTGCCGGCCGTCCCCGACCCCGACGCGGTCTACGAGGCATTCACCGGCTGGACGTCCGCGCAGGGGCTGGAGCTGTACCCGGCCCAGCAGGAGGCGCTGATCGAGATCGTCTCCGGGGCCAACGTGATCCTGGCGACCCCCACCGGTTCGGGCAAGAGCCTGGTCGCGACCGGCGCCCACTTCGCCGCGCTGGCCGAGGGCAGGCGCACGTTCTACACGGCCCCGATCAAGGCGCTCGTCTCGGAGAAGTTCTTCGCGCTGTGCGCGGCGTTCGGTCCCGCCTCCGTCGGGATGATGACCGGCGATGCCGCCGTCAACCCCGAGGCGCCGCTGATCTGCTGCACCGCAGAGGTTCTCGCCAACCGTGCGCTGCGGGAGGGGCCCGCCGCGGACGTCGGCCAGGTCGTGATGGACGAGTTCCACTTCTACGCCGACCCCGACCGGGGGTGGGCCTGGCAGGTGCCACTGCTGGAGCTCCCCGCGGCGCAGTTCCTGCTGATGTCCGCCACCCTCGGCGACATGTCGCGGTTCGAGAAGGACCTGACCCGACGCACCGGCCGGCCGACCGCCGTGATCGCCTCCGCCGAGCGCCCGGTGCCGCTGCACTTCTCGTACGTGACCACGCCGATCCACGAGACGCTCGAGGAACTGCTGGCGACCCGGCAGGCGCCGATCTACGTCGTCCACTTCACCCAGGCGGCGGCGCTGGAGCGCGCCCAGGCGCTGACCAGCCTGAACGTGTGCACCCGCGCCGAGAAGGACGCGATCGCCGAGCTGATCGGCGGCTTCCGGTTCAGCGCCGGGTTCGGCAAGACGCTGTCCCGGCTGGTCCGCCATGGCATCGGCGTCCACCACGCCGGCATGCTGCCGCGCTACCGCCGGCTCGTGGAGCAGCTCGCGCAGGCCGGCCTGCTGAAGCTGATCTGCGGCACAGACACCCTCGGCGTCGGCATCAACGTGCCGATCCGCACGGTCGTCCTCACCGGGTTGTCGAAGTACGACGGCGTCCGCCAGCGGCACCTGAAGGCCAGGGAGTTCCACCAGATCGCCGGCCGGGCCGGCCGGGCGGGCTTCGACACGTCCGGCGCGGTCGTCGTCCAGGCGCCGGAGCACGAGATCGAGAACCGGCGGCTGCTCGCCCGGGCCGGCGACGACCCGAGGAAGCGCAGGCGGGTGGTCCGGAAGAAGCCGCCGGAGGGATCGGTCTCGTGGAGCGAGGCGACGTTCGACCGGCTGGTCGCCGCGCCGCCGGAGCCGCTGGCGTCCAGCTTCGCCGTCACGCACGCGATGGTGCTGAACGTCCTCGCCCGGCCCGGCGACACGTTCGCCGCGATGCGGCACCTGCTGGAGGACAACCACGAGGACCGCCCCGCGCAGCTGAGGCACATCCGCCGGGCGATCGCCATCTACCGCGCGCTGCGCGCGGCCGGCGTCGTCGACGGGCTTCGGCTGACCGTGGACCTTCAGCCGGACTTCGCGCTGAACCAGCCGCTGTCCCCGTTCGCGGTGGTCGCGCTGGAGGTCCTCGACCCGGCCTCGCCGACCTACCCGCTCGACGTCCTCTCCGTGCTGGAGGCGACGCTGGAGGATCCCCGCCCGCTGCTGCGCGCCCAGCAGTCCCGGGCCCGCGGCGAGGCGGTCGCCGCGATGAAGGCCGAGGGCATCGAGTACGACGAGCGAATGGTGCTGCTGGAGTCGGTCACCCATCCCCGGCCGCTGGCGGATCTGCTCGACGCGACGTTCGAGATCTACCGCTCCAGCCACCCGTGGGTGGCCGACTTCGAGCTGTCACCCAAGTCGGCGGCGCGCGACATGTACGAACGCGCGATGACCTTCACCGAGTACATCGCGTTCTACGGCCTGGCCCGATCGGAGGGGCTCGTGCTGCGCTACCTCGCCGACGCGTACAAGGCGCTGCGGCAGACGGTGCCCGAACAGGCTCGCACCGAGGAGGTCGACGACCTCACCGAGTGGCTGGGCGAGCTCGTCCGCCAGGTGGACTCCAGCCTCCTCGAGGAGTGGGAGGCGTTGCGCAGCCCCGCCGACGAGCCGGCCGCCGCGGCGGCAGCCGCTTCACCAGGGCCCGTCGGGCCGCCGCCGGTCACCGCGAGCCCGCGGGCGTTCCGGGTGCTCGTGCGCAACGCGCTGTTCCGGCGCGTGCAGCTCGCCGCGCGGGGCCGCTACGACGAGCTCGGCGAGCTGGACGCCGAGTCGGGCTGGGACGCCGAGCGCTGGGCCGAGGCGGTCGAGACCTACTTCGACGAGCACGACGAGCTCGGCACCGGGCCGGACGCGCGCGGGCCCGCTCTTCTGATCATCGACGAGCACCCCGGGCGCTGGTCGGTGCGGCAGATCTTCGACGACCCGGCCGGCCACCACGACTGGGGGATCGACGCCGAGGTCGACCTGGCGGCCAGCGACGAGGCCGGATCGGCCGTGATCCGCGTGCTGTCCGTCCGGCGAATGTGATGCCGGGCGGCGCCGTCCCACTGGACGTCGTCCCGCTCGACATCGCGGAGGACTGCGTCGCGGCCGCACTGGTGGACCTGCAGCGACGTGCGTACGCGGTCGAGGCCGCGCTGATCGGGCACGACGGCATCCCGCAGCTGACCGAGACCGTGCCGCAGCTCCGGTCGGCCGGCCTGTGCTGGCTGGGCGCCACGGGCGACGACGGCCTGCCGGTCGCGGCGATCGCCTACTCGTGGGCGGGTGACGTCCTGGACATCGAACGGCTCGTCGTCCACCCGGACCTCTTTCGCCGCGGCCTGGCGTCCCGCCTGGTGGCCGCGCTGCCGCCCGCGCGGGTGACGGTCGTCTCGACGGGCCGGGACAACGGGCCCGCGCGGCTGCTCTACCAGGGGCTGGGCTTCGCTCACGTCGAGGACGCCGAGGTCGCTCCCGGCCTGTGGGTGAGCCGGTTCAGCCGGCCTGGCTGAGCTCGACCAGGTGCCCGTCGGGGTCGCGCAGGAAGCAGCGGATCTCCCCGCCCCAGTCGTACGGCGGCGCGAGGAAGACGGCGCCGCGGGCGAGCAGCGCCTCGTACGTCGCCCGGCAGTCGGCGACCCGCAGCGTGATCGCGTGGCTGACCCGGCCCGGCTCCGCCGGGGGCGCGAAGGTGACGTCCGGCTTGTCCGCGGTCGGCCCGCCGCCGGAGACCAGCAGCAGCCAGGTCCCGGCGAAGCGCAGGACGACGCTCGTCCCGCCGTACTCGCGGTAGAGCTCGGCGCCGAGCACGCCCACCCAGAAATCGCGCGAGCGGCCGGGATCGCTGACGACGAGGATATGGGTGACCGCGACGTCCGGGCCTAGTGGATCATCGTTCGGGCGCACGGCACGATCGTACGGAGGAGAACGCATGGAGTACGTGACGCTAGGCCGGACCGGGCTGGAGGTCTCGCGGGTGTGCCTGGGCTGCATGACCTACGGCGAGCCGGAGCGGGGCGGCCACCCGTGGAGTCTGGGGGAGGAGGCTTCCCGCCCGTTCATCCAGCGCGCGCTGGAGCTGGGGATCAACTTCTTCGACACCGCCAACGTCTACTCCGACGGGAGCAGCGAGGAGATCGTCGGCCGGGCGCTGCGCGACTTCACCACTCGCGAGGAGGTGGTGATCGCGACGAAGGTGCACGGGCAGATGCGCCCCGGGCCCAACGGGAAGGGCCTGTCCCGCAAGGCGATCCTGCACGAGATCGACGCCAGCCTGACCCGGCTCGGCACCGACTACGTCGACCTCTACCAGATCCACCGCTGGGATCCCACGACCCCGATCGAGGAGACGCTCGAGGCGCTGCACGACGTCGTGAGGGCCGGGAAGGCGCGCTACATCGGCGCATCCTCGATGTACGCGTGGCAGTTCAGCAAGGCGCTGTACACCGCCGACCGGCACGGCTGGACGCGGTTCGTCACCATGCAGGACCACTACAACCTGCTCAACCGCGAGGAGGAGCGGGAGATGCTGCCGCTGTGCGCCGACCAGGGCATCGGCGTCCTGCCATGGAGCCCGCTGGCCCGAGGCCGGCTCACCCGCGACTGGGACGAGACCACGCAGCGTTCCGAGACGGACGAGTTCGGGCGCACCCTCTACGACCCCGGCAGCAGCGACCGGACCGTCGCCGAGCGGGTGGCCGACATCGCCAAGCGGCGCGGCGTCCCGCGTGCCCAGGTGGCACTGGCCTGGGTGCTGCGCAGCCCGGTGGTGACCGCGCCGATCGTCGGGGCGAGCAAGCCGGGCCACCTCGAGGACGCCGTCGCGGCGCTGTCGCTGCGGCTGACCGACGTCGAGGTCGCCGAGCTCGAGCAGCCGTACGTTCCCCACCCGGTGGCGGGCTTCTCGTGATCGGTCTGCTGCACCCGGGGGAGATGGGTGCCGCGGTCGGATCCGTGCTGCGCGGTGAGGGCCGGCAGGTGCTGTGGGCGTCCACCGATCGCGGGACCGCCACGGCGCGGCGAGCGGAGGAGGCGGACCTGCAGGACGTCGGGACCGTGGCCGAGCTGGTCCGGCGCTGTGAGGTGATCCTCTCGGTCTGCCCGCCGCACGCCGCGACGCAGGTGGCCCAGGCCGTGGCCGGCTTCACCGGCGTCTTCGTCGACGCGAACGCCGTCTCACCGGCGACCGCGCAGGCGGTCGCGGCGCTGGTCGAGGCAGGCGGGGCGCGCTTCGTGGACGGCGGCATCATCGGGCCGCCGCCGGCGCCCGGACGGGCGGAGACGCGGCTGTACCTGTCGGGGCCGCAGGCAGGCGTGGCCGCCGAGCTGTTCGCCGGGACGGCGCTCGAGCCGCGGGTCGTCTCCGACCAGGTGGGGGCGGCATCGGCGGTGAAGATGGCCTACGCCGGGTGGACCAAGGGCACGGCGGCGCTGCTGCTCGCGCTGCGGGCCATGGCCCGGGCCGAGCACGTCGAGGAGACGCTGCTGGCGGAGTGGCGGGAGTCCCAGCCAGACCTGGCAGAGCGCTCGCAGCGCGCGGCGCGCTCCGCCGAACTCAAAGGGTGGCGCTGGGTCGGTGAGATGGAGGAGATCGCCTCGGCGATGGCCTCGGCCGGCCTGCCCGACGGATTCCACAAGGCGGCGGCGGAGGTCTTCGCCGTCACGTCCCGGCCAGCCGCTCCACCACCGGAGCCAGCTGCTCGGCGAAGCCGGAGTTCACGGTGACGTAGGAGACACCGGCGACCTCCCGGCGGCGGGCGAGACGGTCCGCCATCTCCTGCGCCGTCCCGGTCAGGACGGCGATCGATCCCGCGGCGGCCAGCGCCGCGACGTCGACGTCCATGAACCGCCGCAACCAGGGCGGTACCTCCTCGCCGACCGCGAGCAGGTTGCAGCTGAGCTCCAGCTCGTCCCAACGGTCGCCGGCCGCCTCGCGCACGGTGGCTACCACCGCGTTCAGGCTGTCCTCGCCGGCCTGCGGTCCCAGCCCGAACGCCACCGTGTCCGCCAGGCGGGCGGCCACGCCCAGCAGCCGGGGACCGGCGGCGGCCACCAGGACCCGAACAGGCGGTTGCTGCTGCGCACCGGCACGCTCGCGTACCGCCCGGATCACGGCCTCCACCTGGGCGACGCGCTCACCCGGCGAGCCGTACGGGACGCCGAGCCTGGCGGCGTCGGCCTCGGCGTCCGGACGCCCGGCGCCCAGGCCGAGCTCGAACCGGCCGGAGGTCAGCACGCCCAGCGTCGCGGTCTCCCAGGCGACGACCGCGGGCGGGCGCAGCGGCGCGGCCAGCACGTACGTGCCGACCCGCAGCGAGCTGGTCGCCGCCGCCGCGGCGGCCGCCGCCGGAAACGGCGCCAGCGTGTTCGCCGTGTCCGGGATCAGCAGCGTGTCGTAGCCGAGATCCTCGGCGCGGCGGGCCAGCGCCGCCCACTCCTCGCCGGAGCGGGCCAGCGCCGCCACCAGGCCGAAACGGAATCGTCGATCGGTTGGCATGCTCGACAGTCTGGGCCCAGGGCGCCTGCGCCGCGTCCGGCGCGGGGTGACACCGGATGTACGGCGCCGGGCGTATGCCCGGTCGCAGCGGGTAGGTTCTGCGCGTGCGTTCGCTGGTCCTCGGGGTGGCCGCCGGGCTGGCTGCGGCAACCGCCGCGGCGTGCTCCTCCCCGTCGGCGCAGCCGGTTCCGCCGACAACCCCGTCGACAACCCCGTCGGCGACCACGTCGGCCACGCCGACGCCGTCGGCGACAACCTCCGGCACCGACTGGCCCACCTACCACCGGACGAACGACCGCGCCGGGCAGGCGGTCGGCGTGCCGGCACCCCGCCACCTCACCCGCAGGTGGGCAGCGAAGCTGGACGGTGCGGTGTACGGGCAGCCCCTGGTCCTGGGTGACCTGGTGATCGCGGCCACC
>JBKPQU010000187.1:0-18607 GCA_046734255.1 Actinomycetota bacterium | reverse complement strand
CGTTTACTTCGCATCAGCCCAACCATGTCGTCGTGCTGCAACGGGAGCAGGCGCCGGCCGAGCTGGCCGAGGGCGACGTCGACTGGGACATCGCGGTGAGCACCGCGACTCCGGTGGACTGCGTGCCGGTGGCGGCGACCGACCCGCTGTACATCCTCTACACCTCGGGAACCACGGGGATGCCCAAGGGCGTGGTGCGCGACCACGGCGGCCACGCCGTCGCGCTGCGGTGGTCGATGCCGAACATCTACGCGACCGCGCCGGGGGACGTGTTCTGGGCCGCCAGCGACGTGGGCTGGGTGGTCGGCCACTCCTACATCGTCTACGCGCCTCTGCTGACCGGCGCGACCACGGTGCTGTACGAGGGCAAGCCGGTCGGCACCCCGGACGCCGGCGCGTTCTGGCGGGTGATCGAGGAGCACAGGGTCAACGCCCTGTTCACCGCGCCGACGGCATTCCGGGCGATCAAGCGTGAGGACCCGGCCGCGGAGCACCTCCGGCGCTACGACGTCTCCAGCATGCACACGCTGTTTCTGGCAGGGGAGCGGCTCGACCCCGACACGTACCACTGGGCCTCCGACACCCTCGGCATCCCTGTGGTCGACCACTGGTGGCAGACCGAGACCGGATGGCCGATCGTCGCGAACCTGCGCGGCCTCGCGCCGATGCCGATCAAGGCCGGCTCGCCCTCGGTGCCGGTCCCCGGCTACGACGTCCAGGTGCTCGACGAGCAGGGGCAGCCCGGCGCGCCCGGCGTGGAGGGCGCGATCTGCATCCGCCTGCCGCTGCCCCCCGGCTGCCTGCCCACGCTGTGGGGGGACGACGACCGGTACGTCGCGTCCTACCTGTCCGCCTTCCCGGGCTGGTACCTGACCGGGGACGGTGGCTACAAGGACGAGGACGGCTACCTGTTCGTGATGGGCCGCACGGACGACGTGATCAACGTTGCCGGGCACCGGCTGTCCACGGGCTCGATGGAGGCGGTCCTGTCCGCGCATCCGGCGGTGGCGGAGTGCGCGGTGATCGGCGTACACGACGAGGTCAAGGGACAGGTCCCCCGAGGGTTCGTGGTGCTGAAGGCGGGGGTGGAGGTCGACCCCGAGACCCTGCGCTCGGAGCTGGTCGGCAGCGTGCGCAGCTCGATCGGAGCGGTGGCCTCGCTGCGCGAGGTCGACATCGTTCCGGCGTTGCCGAAGACCCGCTCCGGCAAGATCCTGCGCAAGACCATGCGGGAGATCGCGGACGGCCGGGACCCGGCGGTGCCCAGCACGATCGAGGACGCCGGCGTGCTCGACCAGCTGCGCCCCCAGCTGCGGCGTTGATCCGGTAGCCGCGGGAGGAAGGGCGGCTCAGCCGCCGAAGGCGTCCTCCCCGGTGAGCGCCTTGCCGATGATCAGCTGGTGCACCTCCTGGGTGCCCTCGTAGGTGAGAACGGTCTCCAGGTTGGCAGCGTGCCGCAGCGGCGGGTAGTCGATCAGGATCCCGGACCCGCCGAGGATCGTGCGCATCGAGCGGGCGACCGCGAGGGCGGCCCGGACGTTGTCGAACTTGCCCAGGCTGATCATCTCCGGGCTGATCGCGGCCCCGGGCACGTGGCCGTCGCGGACCCGGCCCAGGTGCAGCGCGTAGAGGAACGCCTTCGCGTAGGCGGCCGCCGCGTCGGCCAGCTTGGCCTGGGTGAGCTGGAACGCCGCGATCGGGCGGTCGAACTGGACCCGGGTGCCGGCGAACTCGACCGCGGTGGCCAGGCAGTCGCGCATCGCGCCGGTCACGCCCCAGAGGATCCCGTAGCGCGCCTCGTTCAGGCAGCTCAGTGCACCCCGCAGGCCGACCACGCCGGGCAGCACGGCATCGTGCGGCACGCGCACGCCCTCCAGCGCGATCTCACCAGTCACCGCGGCGCGCAGCGACAGCTTGCCGGTGATCTCGCGAACCCCGAACCCCGGCGTGCCGGTGGGAACCAGGAAGCCGCGGACGCCCTCCTCCGTCCTGGCCCAGATCACGGCGATGTCGGCGACCGGGGCGTTGGTGATCCACATCTTGGTGCCGTCCAGCACCCAGTCGGCGCCTTCGCCGGCGCCGTCGCGCCGGGCGCGGGTCCGCATCGACGACGGGTCGGAGCCGGCGTCCGGCTCGGTCAGGCCGAAACATCCGACGAGGTCGCCTGCGGCCATGCCCGGCAGCCACTGCTTCTTCTGCTCCTCCGAGCCGTACCGGTGGATCGGGAACATCGTCAGCGAACCCTGCACGGAGACCAGCGAGCGGATGCCGCTGTCGACCGCCTCGAGCTCCCGGCAGGCGACGCCGTACATGGTCGCGGTGGTCCCCGCGCACCCGTAGCCGTCCAGGTGCATGCCGAGCAGGCCGAGCGAGCCGAAGAGCTTGGCCAGGTCCCGGGCGGGCAACGTCCCGTCGAGGTACCACTGCCCGACGTGGGGGCGCACCCGCTCGTCCAGGGCGGCGCGGACGGTGGAGGCGGTGTCACGCTCGTCCTGGTCCAGAGCGGCATCCAGGGCGAGCAGGTCATCGGCGGTCTGCGGCGCGGTCATGCCTCATGCTCCCACCGCGGCGCCGCGTCGGCGGGACCGCGCTGCCGCGGCAGTTCCGCGCCCGGGCCGCGATGGTGCCCCGCGCGAGCCTGGGGCCACGATGGCCGCATGGTCGAGGCACTGGGCGCGGTGGGTGCGCTCGGTGCGTTCGGTGCGTTCGGTGCGCTCGCGGCGGGGTCGCTGCTGTTCGGCGTGGGATCGGCGTTCGTCCCGGTGATGAACGCCGAGACGTACCTCACCGCGACGGCCGCGACCGTCGACGCCGGCACCGCCGTGGCGGTCGCTGTGGCGGTCGGAATCGGGCAGACCGCCGGCAAGAGTGTGGTGTTCCTCGCCGCCCGCCGCGGCCGGACCCTGCGGATGCCCTGGCAACGCCGGCCGCCTCCGGCGCCGGTCCCGGACGGGGCGGACGCCGCCCCGGCTTCGGGCGGCCGCTTCGGGTGGCTGCGCGAGGCCGGGCGGCGAGGGCTGGCGCTGATGGACCGTCCGCTGCCGGGGACAGGCATCGTCCTGGTCAGCTCCTCGGTCGGCGTACCGCCGCTGGCCCTGACCTCGATCGCCGCGGGGCTCAGCCGCATGCGTCTGCTGATCTTCGCCGTGACCGTGCTCGCCGGCCGGACGGTGTGGTTCCTCGCGGTGACGCTGACCGCATCCCACCTGTTCCACTGAACGGGTAGGCGAGCGAGTACGGTGAGGCATCACGGCCTGGCCTGCCGGGGTGGGAGACAGCCGAGGTGCGCATGTCGCTGTCGCTGTTCCTGCCGTCGACGCTGCTGGTCGGCGCCGTCGGCTACCTGCTCCTGGCCGGGTACGTGTGGCGGTATCGCACGGTCCCCGGAGCGCGGCCGCTGGGCGTGCTGATGGTCGCGGTCGCCGTCTGGACGATCTGCTACTCCCTGGAGCTGCACAGCCGGGACGTCGCCTCGGCCAAGCTTTGGTCAGGGCTGAAGTTCATCGGGATCGTCGCGATCGCACCGGCGATGTGGGCGTTCGTGATCCGCTACACCGAGCGCGACCGGGGGCTGCCCCGGTGGGCGCTGGTGGTGCTGTGCATCGAGCCGCTCGCCGTGCTCGCCCTGCTCGCGGTCCCGGCCACCCAGCACCTGATCCACTACTACCCGCCCGGCTCCGACCTGCGCCGGGCGGACGGCGCGCCGGTGAACCAGAGCGGACCGCTGTTCTGGCCGCACGCGATCTACAACTACCTGCTGCTGCTCGGCGCGGTCGTCGTCCTCGGTGCGCGGCTGGGTCGCGTCGCGCGACCCTACCGCCGCCAGGCGACGGTGTTGATCGTGGCGGCCGCGCTGCCGCTGGTCGCCAACATGCTGTACAGCTTCGACGTCGCACCGGTGGACGTCGACCCCACGCCGTTCCTGTTCACGATCACCGCCGCGGTCCTCGTCTGGGGCTTCGTCCGGCTGCGCCTGCTGGACGTGATGCCGGTGGCGCGCGACGTGATCGTCGAGCGGATGACCGACGCCGTGGTCGTCATCGACGTGTCCGGCAGGGTGATCGACCTCAACCCGGCCGGGGCGGAACTGCTCGGCTGCCCCCGCCGGCAGGTGGTCGGTCGCGCGGTCGCGGAGGTGGCGCCGGGCCTGCGGCCGGCGGCGAGCGGACGGGGCGGCGAGCCCCCGGATCAGTGGGAGTCCACGATCGTCCCACCGGCTGGGGAGGCGCGGGACGTCGCCGTGTCGGTCACACCCCTGGCCGACCCGCGCGGCCGGCAGACCGCGCACGTGCTCGTGCTCCGGGACATCACCGACCTGAAACGCACCGAGCGGCAGTTGCGCGGACTGCTGCAGGAGAAGACCGAGCTGTCCGACACCCTGCGGCAGAGCCTGCGGCCGAGCTCTCTGCTGACCGTTCCCGGCGTGGCGATGGCCGCCCGGTCGCTGCCGGCAGACCGCCAGGAGCAGGTGACCGGCGACTTCTACGACGTCCACCCGGCCGGGCCCGGCCGGTGGGCGATCGTGCTGGGCGACGTCGCGGGCCGGGGCGTCCAGGCGGCGGTGCTGACCGCCACCGCCCGGTACACGCTGCGCATGCTCAGCACCCAGGGATGGCGGCCCAGCCAGGTGCTCGGGCAGCTCAACCACGCGCTGCTGACCACCGGGGACCTCGACCGGTTCTGCACGGTCGCCTACGGAGTGCTGGACGGCGCGAGGCCGGCGGCAGGGGACACCGCCGGGGACACCGCCGGGGACGCCGCCGGGGACACCGCCGGGGGGCCCGAGCCCGGCGGTGAGGGGCTCCTGCTCACCCTGTCCCTCGGCGGGCACCCACCGCCGCTGCTGCTGCGCCGGGACGGGACCGTGGAGCAGGTCGGCGTCTGGGGCACGGCGCTCGGCCTGTTCGCCGACGTCGAGCACCACGACACCGCGATCCGCATCGCCCCCGGCGAGGTCCTGCTGGCCTACACCGACGGGGTGGTCGAGGCCCGCTGCGCGGGGGAGCAGTTCGGCGAGGAACGCCTCGGCCGCGTGCTCGCCGAGGAGGCGGCCGGACCGCCGGATCGCGGGAACGAAGGACGGCGCGGAGGTGCGCCGCCGCCGGCCGTGCTGGCCGCCCGGATCGCGGACCGCGTCGTCGAGGCGGTTGAACGGTTCACGGCCGAGCTGGACGATCTGGCGGTGCTCGTCGTGATCCCCGATCCCCAGCCGTCCGCGAACCGCTGAGCCCGGCTAGGCCGACTCGCGCCGGAACGTGCGGGTGCCGACGGCCAGCCCGACGACCACCAGCGCCACCGTGGCCACCAGCCCCCACCAGGCGGTCGACGTGCCGATGTCGCCGAGGAAGAAGGCGCGCACGCCGTCGACCACGTGCTTCAACGGGTTGATGTCCGAGATCGTGCGCAGCCACGCCGGCGCGATGCTCATCGGCAGCAGGATCCCGGACAGCAGCAGGAGCGGGACGGCGATGCCGTTGAGCAGTGGTGCCAGCGCGTCCTCGCTCTTCAGCTGGAGCGCCGCGGCGTAGGACAGGCTGGAGAACGCAGCGCCGAGCAGCGCCACGACGAGCAGTGCCAGCACCACCCCGCCGACCGGCGCGCGGAGCCCGAACGCCACGGCGCACACCGTCAGCACCGTCCCCTGGACGAGCAGCACGACGACGTCGCGGCCCACGCGCCCGAGCAGCAGCGCCAGCCGGTGCGCGGGGGTGACCCGCATCCGCTCGATCACGCCCGCCCGGTACTCGGCGACCAGCCCGAAGCCGACGAACGCGGCACCGAAGATGCCCAGCTGGACCAGCAGGCCGGGGACGAAGATCTGCCACTCGTCCCCGGGTGGCAGGCCCGGCGTGGCCTGCACGACCACGTTCAGCAGCGGCCCGAACAACGCGAGGTACAGCAGCGGCTGGGTGAGGCCGATCACCACCCAGACGGGGTTGCGCAGGCTCAACCGCATCGCCCGGCTGAACACGATCCAGGTCTCGCGCAGGAAGCTCGTCATCGGGGTTCGCCTCTGTTCGGCCGTCGTCCGGCAGGTCGTGGGGGAGATCAGGCGGCCGGCTCGCGCAGCGAGCGGCCGGTCAGCGAGAGGAAGACGTCGTCGAGCGTCGGCCGGCGCACCTCGACGGCGTCCAGCTCGACGCCGAGGGCGTCCAGGTCGCGCAGCAGACCGGGCAGTGCCGCACCGCCGTGCGGCACGCGGACCACCACCTGCGGCCCCTCGACGGCGGGTCCCCCGGACCCGGGCAGGGCGTCGACCGTCCGGAGCGCGTCGGCGCTGCGCGCCGGGTCGGCGAGGCTGAGCACGATCGCGTCGCCGGACACCTGCCGCTTGAGCTGGTCGGGCGATCCTTCGGCGACGATCAGCCCGTGGTCGATCACCATGATCCGGTCGCAGAGGACGTCGGCCTCCTCCAGGTAGTGGGTGGTCAGGAAGACCGTCGCGCCGCCGTCCCGCAGGGCGCGCACGTGCCCCCACAGGTTGGCCCGGGATTGCGGGTCCAGGCCCGTGGTCGGCTCGTCGAGGAACACCAGCACGGGGGAGTGGATCAGCCCCATCACGATGTCCAGCCGCCGTCGCTGGCCGCCGGACAGCGACCCGCACGTGCGGGCCCACAACCCGTCCAGCTCCATCCGGCCGAACAGCTCCCGTCCGCGCCGGGTGGCCGCGTCGCGGCTGATCCCGTACAGCCGGGCCTGGTCGACCACCTCCTCGCCGGCGCGGGCCTCGGGAAAGCTCACCCCGCCCTGGGCGACGTACCCGATCCGGCGACGGACTCCGACCGGGTCGGCCCGCAGGTCGCACCCGGCGACGGTGGCCACCCCGGCGGTCGGCACCAGCAACGTCGTGAGCATGCGCAGCGTCGTCGTCTTCCCCGCGCCGTTCGGCCCGAGGAAGCCGACGATCTCACCCTCCTTGACGTCGAGGTCGACGCCGCGGACGGCCTCGACCGGCCCGGTGCGGGTGCGGAAGGTGCGGGCGAGCCCCTCGGCGTGGATCACGTCGTCCTCCTCGGATGCCACTGGACGACGCCATCCTGCCCGGCTGGCGGAAGAGTAGTCAAGTTTGAATAAAAACTGACTGAACCTCGCTGATCATGGGCAGGAGGGTGCTGTGGCGAGCTCGAAAGCACCCTTTCGCCCATGATCACCGCGGTGGGGCGGATCGGGAGGCGGTGGGGCGGATCGGGAGTCAGGGCTTGGGCATCGCGGCCGGTACGCCCGGCACGGGGTAGGCGTCGTCGTCGGGCTCGCCGAGGAAGGCGTACGCGCCGTCCTTGATCCGTTCGGTCACCGCGTCGACCCAGACCAGCTCGCCGCGGAGGAGCTCCACGTGCAGCAGGAAGTGCTCGACCACGTGCTCGGGCTTGAACGGGGTCTGGCGGATCGTCTGGACCGCGTACCCGGTGGCCGCGACCCGGGCCTCCAGTTGCGTCCGCCGGGCGGCCAGGGCGTCCAGCACCTCCTGGCGGCTCAGCGCCCACCAGAACGACATGCTCGCGAGCAGCCACTGCGGTTCGTACGGGTGCAACTCCCACAGGCCCAGACGGAGCAGGCGCTGGAACTCGGTCTCCCCGTCGCCCGTCAACCGGTAGCGCACCTTGCCCGCCGAGCGTGCGGAGTCGGCGTCGGTCGGATCGTCCGCGACGAGCATCCCCTCGCGGGCGAGCGAGCGCAGCGCGTTGTAGACCGAGCCGGGGTTGAGGTTCCCCCACTCCTCGACCTGCCACGACGCCAGCTCCCGGCGCACGAGGTAGCCGTGCGCCGGTTGGAAGATCCGCACCGCGCCGAGCACGAGCAGCCGGGTCACCGACATTCGGGCAGTCTAGGTCGGCCCGCCCCGCCCGTGGTGTTCGTGGGCGCTGGCCGTGGCGGCCGGCGTCAGTGGCCTCTGGCCGAGCAGCGGGGCCATCGCGCGGGCGAGCACGCTGTGCCGTCCGGTGACCCGTTCCTCGTAGTCGGCGACGCTCATCGCGCGCAGGCCGGCGTTGATCTCCAACCAGCGCAAGGGTTCCGGTTCCCACCGGCGGGAGTGGTGGCCCACCCAGGGCAGCCGGACCAGCTCGGTGTCCCGGCCCAGGACCAGGTCGGCGAGCGTGCGGCCGGCGAGGTTCGCGGTCCCCACACCGTCCCCGACGTACCCGCCGCCCCAGCCGACGCCGGTGGCGCGGTCCAGGCCGACCGAGGCGTGCCAGTCGCGGGGGATCGCCAGCGGGCCGCCCCAGGCGTGCGTGATCGCGAAGTCGCTCACCGCGGGGAACAGTTCGGCGAGGCTGTGGCGCAGCAGCGAGAACACCCGCGGGTCCCGATCGAAGCTCGGGTCGATCCGCGATCCCCGGTGGTACGGCGCGCCCCGGCCGCCGAACGCGAACCGGTCGTCGGCGGTGCGCTGGCCGTAGATCAGCAGGTGCCGGAAGTCCGAGAAGGTCTCGCCGCTCGCCAGCCCGGCGTCGTCCCAGAACGACGCGGGCAGCGGCTCGGTGGCGATCATCAGCGAGTACACCGGGATGACGTCGCGCTCCGAGCCGGGCAGGTGGGAGGTCCATGCCTCCGTGGCCCGGACGACGTGCCGGGCGGTGACCGTTCCCCGGCTGGTGACCACCCTCGGCGGCGACCCGTTGCGGCCCGGCTCGATCCGCAGCGCGGGGGTGCGCTCGAGGACCCGCCCCCCGTGGCGTTCGACCGCGACCGCCAGGCCGCGCGCCAGCCGGGCGGGGTGCACCCGGGCGCAGTGCGGTGTGTAGGTGGCACCGAGGATCCCGGTCGCGCCGATCCGTCCGTGCGCCTCGTGGGCGGAGAGCAGGCGCACGTCGTCGACGCCTTCGAACTCCGCGTCCTCGGCGACGTCCGCCCGCGCCCGCAGCAGCTGGATCGGGGTGCGGGCCATGACCACCGTGCCGCCGTGGGCGAAGTGGCAGTCGATCCCCTCCGCCTCGGCGACCCGGCCGACCTCGCCCACGGTGGCGTTCATCACCCCGCGCATGGCCAGCGCGGCCGCGCGCCCGTGCAGTTGGGCGAGCGCGGACGTCGAGGTGGGGAACAGCGCTGAGCACCAGCCCCCGTTCCGGCCGCTGGCGCCGAACCCGGCGATCTCTGCCTCGAGCACGAGGACCCGCAGCGAGGGGTCGGCGACCAGCAGGTAGTAGGCGGTCCACAACCCCGTGAACCCGGCGCCGACGACGCAGACGTCGGCCTCGGCGTCGCCGTCCAGGCCGGGCCGCGGCACCAGGTCGTCCTGCCCGGAGGCGGCGAGGGTGTCGAACCACAGCGAGAGCCGGCGGAAGTCGCGGGTACCGGCGGTGGCCGTGCTCATGCCCGGCCCTCCGGCCAGCGGGCCAGCCTCTCCGGCGGGGCCAGCCCCGCGGCCAGATCCGGCGCGTCCACCGGGACGCCCCAGACGTGCCGCATCGGGACCACCCCGGCCCAGACCGGGCGCTCGAGGTCCTCCGGGGCGTCCTCCGGCGGGGAGTCGGAGACCTTGAGCGACCACTCCGTGATCGGCATCGCCAGGACGCTGGTCGCGCGCAGCTCCAGGGCCGACGGTGGACGGCCGTCGTCCAGCCCGGGGAGCAGGCGGGCAGCGAGGGTGGCCAGCGCCAGCCGCTTCTCCTCGCCGCGCAGTTCGGTGAAGGCTCCGAGCAGCATCGCGCTCCGGTAGTGCATCGAGGACTCGAAGTGGCTGCGCGCCACCACCACCCCGTCGAGCAGGGTGACCGTCGCGCAGGTCGGGTGCCCCTCGGCCAGCCACCGGAACGCCCGCGAGGCGGTCGAGCCGTGCACGAGCAGCCGGTCGCCGTCCCGGGCGCAGCCCACCGGGACGACGTACGGCTGCCCGTCGGTGAACACGGCGACGTGCGCCATCAACGCCGCGTCCAGCACGGCGTCCAGGGCGGGCCTGTCGCGAACCTGCTTCTCCGGCAGGCGCCGGACCTTCGTCCGTTCGCTGACGTGCCTGACGCGGGCGCGATACCCGTGCAGGTCGCTCACGGTCCGGTGCGCCTCACAGACGTTGCCAGGCCTCGGTGAGCACCGACCGCAGGATCGACTCCATCTCGTCGAACTCCGCCTGGCCGACGATCAGCGGTGGCGACAGCTGGACCACCGGGTCGCCGCGGTCGTCGGCGCGGCAGTACAGGCCGGCGTCGAACAGCGCCTTGGAGAGGAACCCGCGCAGCAGCCGCTCGGCCTCGTCGTCGTTGAAGGTCTCCCGCGTCTGCTTGTCCTTGACGAGCTCGATCCCGTAGAAGTACCCCTCGCCGCGGACGTCGCCGACGATCGGCAGGTCGTGCAGCTTCTCCAGCGTGGCCCGGAACGCCGGGGCGTTGTCGCGGACGTGCTGGTTGAGGCCCTCGCGCTCGAAGATGTCGAGGTTGGCCATCGCGACCGCGGCCGATACCGGGTGCCCGCCGAAGGTGTACCCGTGCGGGAAGTACGTCGTCCCGTGCCGGAACGGCTCGAACAGCCGGTCCGAGGCGATCATGGCTCCGATCGGCGAGTACCCGCTCGTCATGCCCTTGGCGCAGGTGATCATGTCGGGGACGTAGCCGAAGTCGGTGCAGGCGAACATCCCGCCGATCCGGCCGAAGGCGCAGATCACCTCGTCGGAGACCAGCAGCACGTCGTAGGTGTCGCAGATCTCCCGGACCAGCTCGAAATACCCCGGCGGCGGCGGGAAGCAGCCGCCGGAGTTCTGCACGGGCTCGAGGAACACCGCGGCGACGGTGTCCGGGCCCTCGAACTCGATCACCTCGGCGATCCGCTCGGCAGCCCACCGCCCGAACGACTTGAGGTCGTTCCGCAGGTGGTCCGGCGCCCGGTAGAAGTTGGTGTTGGGCACCTTGAACCCGCCGGGCACCAGCGGCTCGAAGAACTGCCTGGCCTCCGGGATGCCGGTGATGGTCAGCGCGCCCTGAGGGGTGCCGTGGTAGGCGACCGAACGCGAGATCACCTTGTGCTTCATCGGTTTGCCGACGAGCTTCCAGTACTGCTTGGCCAGCTTGAACGCGGTCTCGACCGCCTCGCCGCCGCCGGTGGTGAAGAAGACCCGGTTGAGATCTCCGGGGGCGTAGTCGGCCAGCCGGTCGGCGAGCTCGATCGCGCGGGGGTGGGCGTAGGACCACAGCGGGAAGAAGGCGAGCTCCCGGGCCTGCATCGCCGCGACGTCGGCAAGTTCCTGCCGGCCGTGGCCGACCTGGACGACGAACAGCCCCGCCAGCCCGTCGAGGTAGCGCTTGCCCTGGTCGTCGAAGATGTAGGCGCCCTCACCGCTGACGATCACCGGGACGTGTCCGCCCTCGGCGAAGGTGGAGTGGCGGGTGAAGTGCATCCAGAGGTGATCGCGAGCCCGGTCGGCGAGGGTGTCCCTGCCGGTCTCGCCGATCGGCTGCGGAGTGATCGTCATCGGGTTCCCCAGTTGTAGAGCTGTTTCCGCAGTTTCAGGTAGACGAACGTCTCGGTGGAGCGCACCCCCGGCAGGGCCCGGATCCGCCGGGTGAGCAGGTCCAGCAGGTGGTCGTCGTCCTCGCAGACCACCTCGGCGAGAAGGTCGTAGGAGCCGGCGGTGACCACGACGTAGTCCACTTCGGCCATCTCCGAGAGCTGGTCGGCCACCTCGGCGACGTCGCCCTCGACCCGGATGCCGATCATGGCTTGCCTGGCGAAGCCGACCTGCAGCGGATCGGTCACCGCGACGATCTGCATCACGCCGGCATCCAGGAGCCGCTGCACCCGCTGGCGGACGGCCGCCTCGGACAGTCCGACCGCCTTGCCGATCGCGGCGTACGGACGTCGGCCGTCCTCCTGCAGCTGCTCGATGATCCGTTTGGACGTCTCGTCGAGCGGCGGTTGGAGAACCCGCGGCCTCGGCATCCGGCTGACCACGTTCCGATCCTTGCGGCTCCTCACCGGTCAGTGCAAGCGAATCCGTAGTTCTGCGCCGTCAGATCTCACTGAATCATCGGTTTGAAGTGGCTAGGGCTGCCGAATACGAGGTATCGCGGCTAGAGTCGTCTCGCCGGCTGCACCGGGCGGGCGCCGGCGTCGATGCGCGCGCCCCGTCCCCTTCAGCCAACCAGCCTGACGCCACGCACGACCCAGGGAGACAACGTGAGCGACTCTTCCCCCCGGCAGCTGCGCAACTTCGTCGACGGACAGTACGTCGACGCCGACTCCGACGCCACCAGCACGATCGTCCATCCTTCCACCGGGCAGGTGGTCGCGATCGCTCCCGTCTCCTCCGAGAAGGACGTCGACGCGGCCTACGCCGCCGCGGCGCGCGCGTTCGAGACCTGGCGGGACACCACCCCGAGCGAGCGGCAGCGCGCCCTGCTGCGGATCGCGGACGCGATAGAGGCACGGGCCGACGACTTCGTCGCCCTCGAGGCGGAGAACACCGGAAAGCCCAAGGCGCTGACGACCAGCGAGGAGATCCCCCCGATGGTCGACCAGATCCGGTTCTTCGCCGGTGCCGCCCGGGTGCTGGAGGGTCGGTCGGCGGGGGAGTACATGGCCGGGCACACCTCGTGGATCCGGCGGGAGCCGATCGGCGTGATCGGCCAGGTGACGCCGTGGAACTACCCGATGATGATGGCCGTCTGGAAGATCGCCCCGGCGCTGGCCGCCGGGAACACCGTCGTGCTCAAGCCGAGCGACACCACGCCCGAGACCACCCTGCTGCTCGCCGAGGTGGCCTCCGAGTTCCTGCCGCCCGGCGTCCTCAACGTGATCACCGGCGACCGGGACACCGGCCGTGCGCTGGTGGAGCATCCGATCCCGCAGATGGTGGCGATCACCGGCTCCGTCCGGGCGGGGATGGAGGTGGCCGGATCCGCGTCCCGTGACGTCAAGCGCGTCCACCTCGAGCTGGGCGGCAAGGCCCCCGTGGTGATCTTCGACGACGCGGACGTCGCCGCCGCCGCCGAGGCGATCGCGATCGCCGGATACTTCAACGCCGGCCAGGACTGCACCGCGGCCACCCGGGTCCTCGCCGGTCCCGGCATCCACTCGGACTTCGTCTCGGCGCTGACCGAGCAGGCCGCGGGCGCCAAGGTCGGCCTGCCGGACGACGAGGAGGCGCTGTTCGGCCCGGTGAACAACGCCAGCCAGCTGGAGCGGGTCACCGGGTTCCTCTCCCGGCTGCCCGACCACGCCACGGTCAACGCCGGTGGCAGCCGGGTGACGACGATGGGCGAGGGCTTCTTCGTCGAGCCGACCGTGGTCTCCGGGCTGCGCCAGGACGACGAGGTGATCCAGAACGAGATCTTCGGCCCTGTGATCACTGTCCAGCAGTTCTCCGCCGAGGAGGAGGCGCTGTCGTGGGCGAACGGCGTCCAGTACGGCCTGGCCTCCTCGGTCTGGACCAGCGACTTCGGCCGGGCGATGCGCATGTCGCGGCGCCTTGACTTCGGCTGCGTGTGGATCAACACGCACATCCCGCTGGTCGCCGAGATGCCGCACGGCGGGTTCAAGCACTCCGGGTACGGAAAGGATCTGTCGCTGTACGGCCTGGAGGACTACACCCGGATCAAGCACGTGATGGCCGCGATCGACTCCTGACGTCCTTCGCTCAACACCCCGGCCGGCTCGGAAAGGGTCGGCCGGGGTGAATTCCATGCGTCACCGAAAGGTGACTCGTCGTGTAGGCCATGTCCTCTTTTGCTGTCGTTCCTGAGAGCCATGGCGCAATAGAGGTAACGATTTCGTTGCCGACGCCATAGGGCGCCACGAAATCGATCGGTAGGCGCTTGAAGGCACAAGGCTGCCGTGTCAGTATCCGAACCCAGTGGGCGCGAGGGGCTCTCGTTCCCACCGGCTTCCAGGTCGGGACGACGCCGTGGGCATCGGATGCATGGATCGGGAGTAGCGTCTGGTTCGTTCCGTTTTGTGCCTATCCGGGTCTTCCCCCTCCCAGCCGCCCACTGAAGTCTTGACAGGAAGGAATCGTGCTGCGATGACCAAGCGTCTGCGGCCCCAACTATCCCCCGAAGCCGAGGCCGTCATCCGGATGCAGCGCGGGCTCTCCCGGCGGTCCCTGATGTCCGGCGCAGGTTTGGTGGGTCTGGGCTCGGTGCTCGCCGCATGCGGAACCTCGGGTACGACGACCAGCGGGTCGGGCAGCACGGGCAAGCCCTCGCCCGCGGCCGACAGGTCCGACACCGACAAGGTCGTCAACTGGGCCAACTGGACTCTGTACCTCGACTACGACGACAAGACCAAGACCTACCCGACGCTGGTGGAGTTCACCAAGCAGACGGGGATCAAGGCCACCTACGCCGAGGACATCGAGGACAACGACACCTACTACGGCAAGATCCAGGGCCAGTTGAAGAACGGCCAGGACATCGGCAAGGACGTGATCGTCCTGACCGACTGGATGGCCGCCCGGATGGTTCGCCAGGGGTACGTGCAGAAGCTGGACAAGGCCAACATCCCCAACTGGACGAACATCCTGGACAACCTCAAGAACATCGACTACGACCCCGGCCGCAACTACACGCTGACCTGGCAGTCCGGCTTCACCGGCATCGCCTGGAACAAGGCGAAGCTGAAGGACATGACCGGCAAGACCGAGCTCAAGACGGTCAGCGACCTGTGGGACTCGAAGCTCAAGGGCCGGGTCGAGGTGCTTTCCGAGATGCGTGACACCGTCGGGCTGATCCTGCTCGACCAGGGTGTGGACCCCTCGAAGGACTTCACCGCCGACCAGTACAACAAGGCGCTGGCCGAGCTGGAGAAGCAGCTGAACAGCGGGCAGATCCGCCAGGTCAAGGGGAACTCCTACAAGGAGGACCTGATCTCCGAGGACGCCCTCGCGGTGATGGCCTGGTCCGGCGACATCACCCAGCTGAACTTCGAGAACGACAACAAGTGGGTCTTCGCTATTCCGGGTCCCGGCGGCATGCTGTGGAGCGACAACCTGATGATCCCGATCGGGTCCCCGCACAAGAAGAATGCCGAGATCCTGATGAACTACTACTACGACCCGAAGGTCGCCGCTCAGGTCGCCGACTACGTGAACTACATCTGCCCCGTCAAGGGCGCCAAGGCCGAGATCGAGAAGATCGACCCCGACCTGGCGACGAACACGTCGATCTTCCCTGACGAGGCGACCCTGTCCAACGTCTTCGCATTCCGCAGCCTGTCGCCGTCGGAGGAGACCGCCTTCAACAGCGACTTCCAGAAGGTGCTGGGGGCCTGATGACACAGACCGCCGAGGGGGCAGGCGATCTGCGCCTCGACCATGTCAGCAAGAGGTTCGGGTCGTTCGTCGCCGTAGACGACCTGTCCCTGACGATCCCGCAGGGGTCCTTCTTCGCGCTGCTCGGCCCGTCCGGATGCGGCAAGACGACGACGCTTCGGATGATCGCCGGTCTGGAGGAGCCCTCCGAGGGGACGGTCCACCTCGGTGAGTCTGATGTCACCTACGCCAAGCCCTACCAGCGCCCGGTCAACACCGTGTTCCAGAACTACGCGCTGTTCCCGCACCTGGACGTCTTCGAGAACGTGGCGTTCGGCCTGCGGCGGCGGCGCGCCCGGGACATCAAGCGCAAGGTGGAGGAGGCGCTGGACCTCGTCGAGCTGCGTCAGCTGGCCCGGCGCAAGCCGTCGCAGCTGTCCGGCGGCCAGCAGCAGCGGATCGCGCTGGCCCGTGCGGTGGTCAACCGTCCACAGGTGCTGCTGCTGGACGAGCCACTGGGCGCGCTGGACCTCAAGCTGCGGCGGCAGATGCAGATCGAGCTCAAGCGGATCCAGACCGAGGTCGGGATCACCTTCGTGCACGTGACGCACGACCAGGAGGAGGCCATGACGATGGCCGACACCGTGGCCGTGATGAACGCCGGCCGGGTCGAGCAGCTCGGCGCCCCGGTCGAGCTGTACGAGTCGCCGCGGACGACGTTCGTGGCGAACTTCCTCGGCCAGTCCAACCTGGTGGCCGGCGTCCGGGCGGGCCCCGGTCCGAACGGTGACATGGTCGTCGACTGTCACGGCCAGCTCGTCACGGTCCGGGGCTCGCGGTGCGTCTCCGACGAGAGGGAGATCCTGGTCGGCGTCCGCCCGGAGAAGATCCACCTGCTCGAGGACGGCGGGCAGCCGCCCAGCGGCAACAACGTCCTGTCCGGCGGGGTGGTCAGCGACGCCAGCTTCTCCGGGGTCTCCACCCAGTACCTGGTGACGATGCCGTGGGCCCAGGACCTCACGGTCTTCGTGCAGAACAGGGGGATCGGCGACCAGTACCCGGTGGGCTCCGCCGTGACCCTGTGCTGGGAACCGGGCCACACCTTCGGCCTTGCGGGCGACGCCGGGGCCGGGACCGACATCGACGATGCACCGGTGGGCGCTGCCGCCGGCGTGAGCTGACGGGCGGCAGCGGTGGCTGTCGCTACGTCGGTCGCCCAGACCGGCGAACCGCACCGCGCGCCGCAGCAGGTCGCTCGGGCGCGCAGGCGCACGCCGTACCTGTTGCTGCTGCCGGGCATGCTCTGGCTGGCGCTGTTCTTCGCAGTGCCGATCGTCACGCTGTTCGGCACCTCGCTGAACACCCCGGTGCCGGGCGGTGACATCGGGCAGTTCCAGCAGACGTTCCGGTTCGCCAACTACGTCGACGCGATCGAGGCGTACTACCCGCAGTTCATCCGCTCGTTCGTCTACGCCGGGCTGGCCACGCTGATCGCCCTGCTGATCGCCTACCCGCTGGCCTACATGATCGCGTTCAAGTCGGGGCGGCTGCGCAACCTGCTGCTGGTGCTGGTCGTGGCGCCGTTCTTCACCAGCTTCATCCTGCGCACGATCGCGTGGCGGCAGATCCTGGCCGACGAGGGGTGGCCGGTCAAGACGCTGAAGTTCCTGCACCTGCTGCCCGCCGACGCCACGCTGACCGCAAGCGCGGTCGCCGTCGTGGCCGGCATCACCTACAACTTCCTGCCGTTCATGACGCTGCCGCTGTACGCCAGCCTCGAACGGATCGACCCGCGGCTGATCGAGGCGGGCGGCGACCTGTACGCCAACGGCCTGACGGTGCTGCGCAAGGTCACGATCCCGCTGTCGATGCCGGGCATCGTGGCCGGGACCCTGCTGACGTTCATCCCCGCGGCGGGCGACTACGTCAACGCGGCGTTGCTCGGCACCAGCCGCACCCAGATGGTCGGCAACGTGATCGAGAGCCGGTTCTTCCGGGTGGTCGACTACCCGACGGCGGCGTCGCTGTCGTTCATCCTGATGGCCGCGATCCTGATCCTGGTCACCCTCTACATCCGCCGAGCCGGGACGGAGGAGCTGGTGTGAGCACCGCGACCGGAGAGGTCTCCAGCGGGACCGGGGTCTCGGAACGGGGGACCACCTCCCAGCCCATATCGCGCCGGGTGCGGTCGTGGTTCGGCCGCAACTGGCTGCGCATCTACGCCGTGCTGGCCTTCGGCTACCTCTTCCTGCCGATCGTCTACGTCACCGTCTTCTCGTTCAACATCCCCGGCCGCAGCAACCTCACCTGGCGCGGGTTCACGCTGCAGAACTGGACCAACCCCTGCGGGGCGCCGGACGTCTGCGAGGCGGTCGGAAACAGCCTGAAGATCGGCGTCACCGCAACGATCGTCGCAACGATCCTGGGGACGATGGTCGCGTTCGCGCTGGCCCGGCACCGCTTCCACGGCCGGGCCTCGACCAACCTGCTGATCTTCCTTCCGATGGCCACCCCCGAGGTCGTGCTCGCGGCGTCGCTGCTCACGCTGTTCCTCAACACCAGGGTCCCGCTGGGATTCGCGACGATCATCCTGGCGCACGTGATGTTCTGCATCAGCTTCGTCGTGGTGGCGGTGAAGGCCCGGATCGCCAGCCTGGACCCCCGGCTGGAGCAGGCGGCGGCTGACCTGTACGCCAACGAGCGGCAGGCGTTCTTGCGGGTGACCCTGCCGCTCGTGGCACCGGGCATCGCAGGGGCGGCGTTGCTGGCGTTCAGCCTGTCGTTCGACGACTACATCATCACGGCGTTCAACTCCGGCAACGTCAACACCTTCCCGAAGTTCGTCTACGTGTCGGCACAACGCGGGATCCCCGCCCAGGCCTACGTGATCGGCGCGGCGATGTTCTTCCTCGCGATGCTGATCGTGCTGGGCGGCGAGGTGGTCCGCAGCCGGAGGCGCCGGGCATGAACCCTCCGCCCCAGGCGGCGTCGGACCCCGATCAGCTCGACGCCGCTCTGGAGGGTGCGCGCGCGGTCCCGTACTGGCTGGACGGTGCCCGCCCCGACCCGTTGCCGCCGCCGGACGGAGACCTCGTCGTCGACCTCGCGATCGTGGGCGGTGGCCTGACCGGCCTGTGGTCGGCGCTGCTCGCCGCAGAGTCCGAGCCGGACCGCTCGGTGGTGGTGCTCGAGGGCGCCCGGCTGGCCTGGGCGGCCAGCGGCCGCAACGGCGGCTTCTGCTCCTCAAGCCTCACCCACGGGCTGGCCAACGGGCTGTCCCGCTGGCCGGATGAGATGCCCACGCTGCTGCGGATGGGGGAGGAGAACCTCGACGCGATCGAGGAGACCGTGCGCCGGCACGGGATCGACTGCGGCTTCACCCGGGTCGGCGAGCTCACGGTCGCCGTGGCGCCCTGGCAGATGGCCGACCTC
>JBKPQU010000186.1:0-11317 GCA_046734255.1 Actinomycetota bacterium | reverse complement strand
ATGTCGGCGACTCCGGTCACGGTGCCGCCGAGCGCCGACGAGGCCGAGGCCGTCGCCCTCATGCTGGAGTACGGCTTCAAGAGCATCCCGGTGGTGTCGGAGGAGACCCTCGTCGGCGTGGTGAGCGTGACCGACATCCTGCGGACCCAGCTGCGCAGCGATCCGAGCGTCGCGGAAGAGGTCAGGGCACGGCTCCTGGAGAGCGATCCCAGGACGGACTGGTCGGTGAAGGCCAGCGCCGGCGTCGTGACCATCCTCGGTCCCGGCGATCCCTCGGCCCGGGCCGCCGCCGAAGCCCTGGCGGAGACGGTTCCCGGCGTGCTGCGGGTCCGCTACCACGCCGTCGATGACGCCGGCGGCGGCGAAGGCGGCGCGTTCACGAGCGGCACGAGGGACCGTCGCGGCATGCAGGTGCTCGACCTCGACGAAAGCCTCAAGAGGCTGCGGTCGTCCCCAGTGGGCCGCCTCGCGTTCGTGCTCGACGGCACCCCCGTGATCCTCCCGGTGAACCACGCCGTGGACGGCACGACTGTCGTGTTCGCGACCACGTGGGGGTCGAAGCTCTCGGTCGCGGAGAGCGCCCAGCCGGTCGCCTTCGAGGTGGACGGTTTCGACCGGGCCCGCAGGCGCGGGTGGAGCGTCCTGGTCAAGGGTACGGCGTCGCGTGTCTACGACAGCGCAGCCGTCGAGCGGTACGAGAAGCTGCTGCTGCCGTCCTGGACCCCGCCCGTGGAGGAAGTGATCTGGATCGCCATCCGGGCGGACGAGATCACCGGCCGGGTGACGAGCTAGCGTCGAGCTCGGCCTGGAGGTCCTGTGCCAGAGCGCTCAGGTCCGGCCAGCGGTCCGGGTCGACCAGGATCGTGATCGTCAGCGTTCCGGCGTAGGACAGTGCCGCGAAGCTGACCGTCACGTTGCCGGCCAGGCCCGGGACGACGATCACGTCGGTGATCTGCGAGCCCAGCACGGCGAGCCGGTGCGTCGGGCCGCGCAGGTCGGTGACGAAGGTGTTCACCGCGCGCTGGCGGTTGATCGCGGGCTGCAGGAGCCCGAGCGCTCCCATGGCGCGAATCGCCGGCGCCACGAGCGTCTCCGAGGCGCCGCGCCGAGCGCGCTTGTGCTCGCGGGTGATGGCGGCGACCGTGCGCAGCCGGTCCCCGGGTTCGCCGCCGGTCGGGAGCCGCACCGGCATGACGCCGACCCGGTTGCCCAGCATGCTCGCGCCGCTCGGTCGCGGCGCGGCGACCGGAACCGAGACGACCAGCGAGTCCACCCGCTCGCCTCGCCGAAGCAGCAGGCGGCCGAGCGCTCCCGTCACCGCGGTGAGCACGACATCGTTCACGGTGGCGCCGTTCGCGTGCCCCGACTCCCGGACGCCGGACAGGTCCGTGTGCAGGACGAGCATCTTCCGCCGGGGCCCGGTACGCCGGTTCAGCGAGCACGCGTGCGCGCTCGTCCCGCTACCGGGCCGCAGCTCGGCCACGCCGTCCAGCAGGCGCCGCACGCCGGAGGGGAGGTGCTGCAGCGCCCGCACGCGGGCGAGCGTGGCGTCGGACAGCAGCCGCCATGCGGACGGGGCGGGTCTCGGGAAGTCCCGCGATGTCGTGCCCCCGTTGACGGTGACGCCGTCCACCAGCTGACCGAGCAGTGCCAGGCCCCCGATGCCGTCGGCGACCACGTGATGCATGACGGCGATCAGTGCGGGCGTGCCGTCCGCCAGCGCGGTGACCGCGATCGACCACAGCGGCCGGCCCATCGGGAGCCGCTGCGTCACCAGGTCCGTCGCGAGGGCATGCAAGGCCTCGCGATCGGCGGGCGGAGGGCAGGCGAGCGGCCGCACGTGCCGGGTGACGTCGAAGTCCGCGTCGTCGACCCAGATCGGCCGCCCGCACCCGAACGGCACCCGCATCAGGCGCTGTCGCAGCCGGGGCACGCAACTGGCGCGGTCCGCGAGAACGGTGCGGACGTCGGCCAGGCTCACCGGACGGGCCGGGTCGAGCAGCAGGATCAGGCCGACCTGCATCGGCGCGGGACCGGTGTCGGTGGCGAGCTGGATCAGGTCTCCCGGGCTGACCCGGTCGACATCCGCCTCGATGTGCGAGTCGATGAGGCTCATCCGATGTACTCGGACTCCGAGAGGGGGTCGTGGGCCTCCGTCGAGGTCGTCTCGGTCGTGCCAGTGCCGGAGATCTTGGGAACGACGAGCACGCAACTCCTGGCCTCGCGCAGGATCTGCCGGCTGACCGAGTCGGCGGCCAGCCCGGCAAGCGCACCGGGGCCGCGGCTGCCGATCACCAGAAGCGAGCCCTCGCCGACCTCGTGGAGAAGCACGGACGTCGGATCGCCCAACCGTGCCGCCACGCTGACCGGGATCGCCTGCGGCACAGGAACGTCCCGGATGGCGGCCGCGCAGACATCCAGGCCGCGGGTCACCGCGTCGCTCGTCGACTCGTCCAACCCGGCGCGCCAGGCGTGGACAACGCGCAGGGCGGTGCTCCGGGTCGCAGACTCCGCAACGGCCGCGCGCATCACCGCAACGTCCAGCTCGGTCCCGGCGACCCCGACGACGACCGGCGCGCCGGCGCCCGGTTGCAGCCGGCGCCCGTCGAGGACGGCGTCCGGGACGGTGAGCACCGGGCAACTCGCCCGGGTCAGCAGCATCCGGCTGACGGAGTCGAGCCCGAAGGCGGTGCGCCCGTACCCGCCACGCGCGCCGAGGACGAGCAGGGCGGCCGAGTCCAGCGTCGGCTCCTCGCCGGCGGCCAGCACGGACTCCGGCAGGACGTGCGCGCTGACCTCGACGTGCGGGTCATGGTTCCGCACGGCGAGAACCGCCTCGGCCAACCGGCGCCGGGCAAGCTCCACCGCCTGCTGCTCGTCGAGCCGCTGGCCGTACGGGCTGCGCTCGGGATCCAGGACCGGCCGGGTCACCGTCACCATGACCAGCGGAAGGCCCCGGCGCCGCGCCTCCTCCGCCGCCACGATCGCCAGCTTGAAGCTTCGCCAGCCGCCGTCCACACCGACGAGGACGCACGGCTGCCGGTCGGTCGTCAGGTGCACAGCACACCTCCCGCGGATGCCGCCGATGCTTTCTCAAGCATCGCGTGGTACGCCGGCCCGCGGCAGAGACCAATGGCCCGAACGTCGGTCGACCCATGGGGGACCTAGGTCCCGGCCCGGGAGTGCCGATCGGCCCTGGCATCCCGGCCTGATTCCGCTGAGACTGGATGCATGACTACCGGGGAAACCACGGGCCTGTTGAGCCTCGAACCGCGAGACTGTTGGATGCTGCTCCGCTCGACGGAGGTGGGCCGGTTGGCCGTGAACGTGCGCGGCGAGCCCGACATCTTCCCGGTCAACTTCGTCGTGGACCACGGTTCGATCGTCTTCCGCACCGCGTCGGGCACGAAGCTCGCCTTCGCCGTGATCGGCAGCAGGGTGGCGTTCGAGGCCGACGGGTACGACGAGGAGTCGAAGCTGGCGTGGAGTGTCGTCCTCAAGGGATCGGCCCAGCCGATCGAGAACCTGCACGAGTTCCTCGACGCCGCGCGGCTCCCGCTGTTCCCCTGGCACGACTCGCCGAAAAATCACTTCGTTCGCGTGGAGCCGGACGAGATCTCCGGCAGGCGCTTCCCCGTCGTCGACAGAGACCGGTGGCGGACCGCGTTCACGGATGCCCGCCGGACCACATCGGAGTGATCCGGGAGTCTCGCGACCCACCGCTCCCCCGCCGCGCTGCCCGCGGCCTACCCCTCGTGCTACCTCGCGTGCCGGGCCAGGTGTTCCCCGCCGGAGGCACGCTGACGGTCGGGGCCGCTCGGTAGCGCGCGCATCTGTTCCGGCAGGGCGACCGCCCTGCTCGCAGACCTCGTCGTCGCCCGATGCGACGGCTCGTGGCTCGGCCTGTACGCCGTCTCCTGCAACGGCCAGTCCGTCGGCGCGGACTGCGCGCGATGCGCCGGCCGCCGCTGCCCGTCCACCTCACCGTCAACCCTGCCGTCAACCCTGCCGTCGACCCAGTGATCCACCCTGTGATCGGCGTCCTCCGGGTGATCGACCCAGCGATCGACCTCGGCTCGATGATCGTTGTGGTTGTGCGCCGCCTGTCCCGCCCCGTGGTAGGGCATGAGCGCTGCTCCCGGCGCGCGCTGGTCGGGCGCCCACGACCGGTTGGCCATGATGGCGGCCGCGGCGGCGGCTGCGTCCGGCGGCGGTCCGACGGCCGGGAACGATTCCCGCGGCACGGCGATCGCGTGCTGCTCGTCCAGCCGCGCCTCCATGTCTGCGATCAGGCCCCGCAGGGCGTTGCCCAGGCGGGTGGCCTCGTCGACCACCGATCGCCATTCGGCCGCCTGCCGCCGCAGGTGGCGGCGCAGGGCCTCCTGCTCAAGCTCCAGCAGGCGCGCGGTATGTCGGTGGAACTGCTCATCCGTGCCGCGGCGTAGCGCCCACTCGCGGGTGGCCTGAGTCTCCCGGCGCTGCGACTCCAGCTCGTCGTCGCTCAGCTGGGCGGCAGGCACACCGTAAGCGTCCATGTCAGTCTCCCGCGGTGCAGATCCCGTGACAGCCGGAAGGGTGGTTCGGGACGAGCCGCCCGTCTGCCTCAAGCGGGCCCGTTCGACGCCGGTCCGTCCGGTGGTTCCCCCGAAACGCCCGCCCACTGGTCACGTTCCAGTGAAGGCCATCGGTCGTCCTCTCGCCAGCCCCGAAAGGACGAAGCGCGCGACCGTGAGTGAGATACCCGCTACACCGGGGCACCTCGACGTGTTCCTCCCCACCACGTGCGTCGGGTCGGCACGGCAACGGCCTTGTGCGCCGCTGCTGGGCCTGCGCGATGTGCCGGCCGTCGTCCCCCGTCGGCGCCGCCGTCAGCATCGTCGGGCGACCCGGGGAGGGAGCGCGAACGCCCCTCGAGCCGCCTCTCCCGGCCGTCCGGAGCCCATGATCCAGTTGCCATGATGGCCGCCACCGCCGCGGCCACGGCGGTCGCGGGCGGTTCCGGGGACACGGTTGCCGTGACGGAGTACTCGTCGAGCCGGGCCTCCATCTGCACGATCAGGCCGCGCAGGGCGTTACCCAGGCGCGTCGCCTCGTCCACGACCGCACGCCAGTCGAGTGCCTGCCGCCTCAGCTGCCGATGCAGGTACTCCTGCTCCAGCTCGAGCAGGCGCAGGCTGTGCCGCTGGAACTGCTCGTCGGTGCCGCGACGCAGCGCCCACTCGCGCGTCGCGTACGCCTGGGCGCGCTGCTGTTCCAGGTCTTCATCCCCCAGCTCCGCGGCCGGCACGCCGTCGAATTCCATGTCACTCTCCGGGGCTCGGACGCAGTACGCGAACGCCGGCGCCGGGGGGCGCCACTGTCGGCTCGCTGTCGGCTGGATCCTCCATGCCGCTCACCTGGAATTCGCGCGGACCTGCGGGCCGGCTGCTCGACCCGATCCCCTTGCGGGGACGGGCGATTGAACGCTCGCCGAGCTGCCGACGCATCACGGTACCCCCGGCCACCCGCTCCAAACCAGGGTCGCGGATCTCGACCGGACATCGGCCCTGCTCACGCGCATTTTTCGAATGGCGAACAGCGGGGAAAGCGGATTCTTCCAGGAATGATCGAGCGCACTCCGAGGAATTGCCGAGCAAATGCCCAGGGTCTCCAGAATCCGCTACCAAACGAAATCAGGGACCAGCAATCCGTATGGAGCCGGACGACCGGAATCGGCCCACGGCGGTTGTAGGTCCCGGCCCCGACCGGGCCTACGCTGGGCAATCGATGACCTACGGCTCCTACTGGCGCTGATGGAGGGCGGATCTGGTGGCGTCAGCCGCGGAGAGTGTGGAGGTTGCCGCCTGATGGATACCTCCACGCCTCCGGACCGGAGCTGGACACCGGTCGGAGAGTGGTCCCTGGACGGCGAGGCGTCCGTTCCGGAGTTGCGTCGCCGGGTCGCGGCGATCGCCGCTGAGCACGACGTCGAACGGCCGGATCCCGGCAGCCCGCTGCTCGCGACGGCGCCCGAGCGCCTGGCCATGGTTTGCGCAGAACTGGCGGAGAACGGGATCAGGCACGGGGGCCGCCCGGTCACCGTGGCGCTGGCGCGCGGCGACGGATCGTGGCTGATCGTGGTGTCCGACCGCTACGCGGCGGCCACGTCGCGTCCGGCCGGGCCCGGGGGCCGGGGCGAGGGAGATGCGCTCGGGTTGGCCCTGGTCGTGGCGGCATCGGAGCGGGTCGGCTGGTACGTGACGGGAGCCACCAAGCACGTCTGGGCCGAGCTTGGCGACCTTCCACCGGAGCGCTGGGCGGCGGCGCTTCGCGGCATGCCCCGGTACCTGCCGCCCACCCCGCTGCGCACGACACCTCGCAGCGCGTGGGACGCCTGACGTCGGATCCCGGCGCGGCGCCTTCGCTCAGCGAGCAGGCTCGTTCTGCCGGCGGCGGGCGGGTGCCGTCGGTCGAGGTCCGGCCGGATCACGGCGCCGTCCCGGCATCTGGCTCTCCCGCCGGAGGGTGGGCCGCTGCGCCCCCCTGAGCATGGCAAGCGCCGGCGGCCCGATCCTGCCGACGTTGCAGGCGGCCCAGGGGGTCCCGTGGCGGGCGAGCCAGTACCACTCGTCGGCCCGCGTGGGCACTGGTTCGGGCGTCGGGTCGGGGATCGAGCCCGCGATCGGGATGCCGATCGCCCGCAGCATCTCGACTGCATGCCCGGCCATGAGGTAGTGACCGAACGCCGACGGGTGCAGGCGATCCACGGCCCAGGCGTCGCGGCGGGCGAGCCCGGCGACGTCCGCGAGGTCGAGCAGCACGGTGGCGCCGTCGTCGGCGCAGCCGTCGATCGCATCGTTCACCAGGCGCACCCGGTGCCGGACGGCGTCCGCCGCGCGCCTGGGCACCGGCAGGCGATCGGTGGGATCGGCCAGCCGCCAGAGCACCAGCAGGTCGCCTCCCGACCGGGCTTCCCGCACCACGTGGACAAGGTCGTCGGCGAGCGTCGCGGGCTCGAAGCCGGGCCCGGCGACGTCGTTGTACCCGACGAGAAGGGTGACCAGCAGAGCTCGCTGCTGCGGCATCAGCGGCAGCTGGCGGTAGCGCACGTCCCTGGTCCTCGCCCCCGGCGAGGCCAGCACCGAGGCCGGGAGTCCCATCGCGTCGGCCACCAGGTGAACCCAGGTCCGGTGCAGGGGCACCCGGACGCCGACCCCCTCACCGCAGCTGAGGCTGTCACCGAGGGAGACGATTCCCCCGCTCATCCCTCGATCCTCCCCGTGCTCGAACGCCGCTGCCGTTCGCATCGGCGCAACGCACCGGCGGGCTTTAGCGCGGCCTCGCCCTTTTCGCGGCGCCCGAGGGCCCGCCGGCCGGGGGGCGCTCGGGTCTCGAGTCGCTATGGATGCCGGAATTGTCTAACTTGCGACATGCAGGCGTTTCTCCCCGAGCCTGCCCCTGAGGTCCCCGGCAGCTCCTACCCCGCCGGGGACCTCGGCGGCTCGGGCGGCCCAGCCCTTGCAGGAACACTCTGCGGCTGCCAGCGATCGCCCGTGTTGCTGATTCCGGCACCTCGGGAAAGGTGTGCATCGTCTTCGACTGATCGATCGAACCGGGGGGTCATGCCATGGTCACGCCGCCGTCGGGTCCGGATGCACGCGCCGCCCCGCTCGAGTACGAGCGCGTTCAGGGCGCCGGGCCGCAGGCCCAGTTCGGCGCGGTGGCCCAGCACATGTTCGCGCTGATGCTCCGGAACATCGCCAGCGACGGGTTCGTCTTCCGCGACCCCGAGGCGGATCCACCGGTGTTCTCGAAGCCCGGATGCGTCATCGCCTCACCGTCGTACGCGAAGAACCTCGACATCGTCGACCAGAACTACGTGCACAACTGGACCCGCGATGCGGCCGTCACGGCGGTGGAGGTCGCGGCCGCGACGCAGCCCGCCGGCCTCGACGCCAACCCGACGCTGCTGGACTACGTCTCCTTCGCGCGCGTGTGCCAGATCGCGCCGGGTGCGCCCATCCACCGTGCCTCGTACCGCGTCGACGGCGTGCCGAGAGACTGGACCGACCAGAGCGACGGGCCGGCGCTGCGGATCATCGCGACGCTGAAGGCCTATCCGCTGCTGGACGCGCCGGCCCAGCAGGTCGCGAACGACGTCATCGCGGCCGACCTGGACTTCCTCCTCCAGGCCTACCAGGGTCCGACCGTCAACCTCTGGGAGGAACGGAAGGGGCTCTCGTTCTTCGCCCGCGCCGTCCAGCTGCGGTGCTTCCAGGAGCTGCTGGCCTCCGGCAGGGTCGATGCGCGCAGGGACGAGGTCACGGCGGCGGTGCGGTGGCTCACCGACGCCGTGCCGCAGCACTGGAACGGGACGATCTACCGTTCCCTGCTGGACTCGGATGCCGGCGACGGGTACGACCCCAACATCGACATCTTGCTCGCGTCCGTGTACGGCGCCGTCCCCTGCACGGACCCGCGGCTGCTGGCCACCGCATCCGCCCTCACGACGCAGTGGGCCGATGCGGCGTCGCCGTTGGTGTATCCCGTCAACCTCGACGACGCCCAGCGCGGGCTCGGGCCCATGTTCGGGCGCTATCCCGCCGACCACTACGACGGGGACCTGACGGATCCGGACGTCGCCGGTCGCCATCCGTGGGCGCTGTGCACGGCGAACGTCGCCGAGCTGCACTTCCGGCTGGCGTCCGAGATCGACGCGAGCGGGACGGTGCCGATCGACGATGTCTCCCGGCCCTTCTTCACCCGGCTCGCCATCGACGCCACCACGGCGGCGGCGGACGCTGCCCAGCTCCTCCGCGAGGCCGGCGACCGGATGATAAGCGCGATCGTCTACCACAGCGACCACTTGGAGCTCAGCGAGCAGTTCGACGGGGTCACCGGCTACGAGAAGAGCGTCCGCGACCTCACCTGGAGCTACGCGGCGTTCCTGTCGGCGGCGCGCGCCCGGTCCGGCGAGAACGTGCGGTACTGAGCAGGGCCCTAGGCCGACCTGCGCAGGGGGACGAGTCCCAGGACGAGCGAGCAGCCGCTGACGATCACGAGTGCACCGGCGAGCTGCGCGAGGGACAGGCGTTCGTGCAGGAGCACGGAACCGATGACCACCGCGATCGCGGTGACCACGAACTCGACGCTGATCGCCCTGGTGGCGCCCAGGTCGGCGACGAGCCGGAAGAACAGCACGTAGGCCAGCGCACTCATCACACCGCCCAGCAGCAGCAGGTACACGTAGTCCACGTGCCGCGGCACCGTCGGCACCGGGACCAGGACGAGCAGGGGCAGCGTCAGCAGCCCGCCGCTCAGGAACGCGCCGGCCGTCACCTCCCACGACCCGACCCCTCGCAGATACCGACGGGCGTAGTTGCCGCCGAACGCTGCCGAGACGGCCCCCAGCAGCGACCCGCAGCACCCGATGACGAACGAGGGGGTGACCGGGACGGCGGGGAACCCGACCAGCAGGACGATCCCGACGATGCCGAGGACGAGACCGATGCCGCCCAGGACGGTGAACCGCTCGAGGCCCCACACGAGTCCGATCACCATCGAGAACAGCGGGATCGTGCCGACGAAGATGGCGGCCATGGCGGTTCCGATCCGGGGGGTGGCGAACGACATGCCGATCAGCTGGCCGGCGACGGTCGTCGCGCCGACGACGGCGAACGGCAGCCAGCCGGCACTGAAGTCGAGCATGCGCTTCCGTGCGGCCCCGATCGCGATCAGCAGTGACCCGGCGATGAGCGCGCGGAACGTGACCGCTCCCACCCAGCCGAACGCCTGGACCACCTTGAGCAGCACGGCGAACGAGACGCCCCAGACGACGGAGAGCATCCCGTAGTCGGCCAGGTCCCTCCGCTGCACGCCCGAACCCTATAGGCGCCGCCGATCATGGCCGGCCCGCTCCGGGCCCTCGGGCCAGCGGTGAGCCCTTCCGGGCTACGACCTCAGCGGGGCGCAGGTGCTGTTGCTGGCGAAGGCCTGCCCGAGGCTGCCCCTACGGTCATTCGCCGCGGTGGAGATGGCCTGGGTCGTCGCGTCCAACGACGTGAGCGCGTCCTTGGCGGCCGTGGCCACCCCGGCCAGCGCGGAGACGGAGGCGGCACCACCGGATGCGTTCTGCAGGTCCGTGACGCGCGCCTCGAGCGTGTCGATCGACGTCCGCAACCGCTGGGCCGAGGACTGCAGCGCCGCCTGGTCCGGGTCGTTCTCGGACCCCTTGGGAGGTGTCGAAAGCGTCTGGAGCAGGGTGTCCACGGCGCTCTTGATCGTCGCGAACTGCGTCTGGATGCTCGTCTTGACATCCGAGCCCCCGCCGGTGGCTGCCGTGGCCAGACCCTGGATCGATGCCTTGAGCTGCGTCACGTCGGTGCACACCTGCCCGGCCCACGCCATCTGCTCCGGCGACGGCGAGCCCGTGGCGGTGGAAGTGGCGGTGGGCGCGGTTGTGGTCGGTGAGGACTGCGCCCCGGACGACGAACCCGAGCAGCCGGCCAGCAGCGCGGCCGCGGCCAGCAGTGCGAGCACCTTGTTCACGGGTCACCTCCGGTTCTGTCCGACTCAAGCGCACCCTCGCACCGGCAGCAAGCCGGCGCATCACCCCTCACGGATGATGCTCCGAGGCGCAGTCGTCGCACGGCTACCGTGAGTCCGGAGAGCCAGCCAGGGCCCATTGAGCGGAACGGAGCGCGTCGTGGCAGGGCAGGTCGTGGACGTCGACAGCGTGCGGGCGGTCGTTCGAGACCTCCCGCGCAGCTACGAGGTGCTGGTGCGGGACCAGGTGAAGTTCCGGGTGGGCCAGATCGTCTACCTCGCCTTCTCACCGGACGAGCAGGTCATGGGGTTCGCCTTCCCGAAGGAGGAGCGGGACGCCCTGCTCGCCGCGGAGCCGGGCAAGTTCGTGCGTCCCCGGCCGTCCGACCTGCGGTTCAACTGGCTCGAGGTGCGGCTGGCGGCGCTGGACCACGCGGAGATGCGGGAGCTCGTCCTGGACGCCTGGCGGATGGTGGTGCCGAAGCGCGTCGCGGCGGAACATCTCGGCAGCTAGACCGAACGATTGATGCCGTGGGTCAGTGCGGCTTCTGCGCGCTCGCACAGTGGTGGCATGAGGCCCTGGACGAGCGGTCCTTTGGCCCTGCGGAGGGGACGTGGCGCGGTGGGACGCTGATGGACGAGGAGGTGTTGACATCCGGCTTCTTCTGGCCGATCTTCCCGATCTTCGGCTGGGGCATCGGGCTGGTCTTCAACGCCTGGGACGTCTACCGGGAACCCGTCTCGGAGGAGCGGATCCGCCGGGAGATGGGGCGCCTCCGCTAGCTCGATCGCC
>JBKPQU010000185.1:0-8116 GCA_046734255.1 Actinomycetota bacterium | reverse complement strand
GCCCGGAGCCTGCGGCGAGCTCGCTCACCCAGGGCTCGCTCGCGGTCCGCTCGAGGCTGCCCGTGCCACCGCCGTTGACGAACTCCAGCGGCACGACGTCCCGGACGGCGGCGACCACTGCACGCCGCCGCCGGCGCAGCTCCACCGCGGAGACCGCCTGCATCCCGTGCACGGCGGCACCCCGCCACCGGCGGCCCGGCGGGTCGTCGCCGACCCCGGCGATCTGACCCTCGTAGGCCATCAGCCCGACCAGCCTGAACCCCGCGCGGTCGGCGATCCGCCGGGCCAGCTCGGCCGCCTCCGCCGCCGAGCGCACCGGGGAGCGCAGCGTGCCCACGTGCACGCGGCCGCCGAGCAGCCGCAGCGAGGCGTCGACGTCCAGGCACACCCGCACGCTGGGGCGGCGGTCGGGCGCGACCACCGAGTCGATCAGGTCGAGCTGCTCCTGCGAATCGACCATCAACGTGATCGCGCGGGCGGCCGGCTCGCCGGCGGCCAGCGCGGCGATCGCCGCCCGGTCGGCGCTCGGGTAAGCGACCACGATGTCGTCGCTGACCGGCTCGTCCCCGCCGGCCAGCCAGAGGGCCTCGGGCAGGGCATACGCGAGGACGCCGCCGTACCCCGGCCGGGCCAGCGCGCGGCGCAGCAACGCACGGCAGCGCACCGACTTGCTCGCCACCCGGATCCGCCGTCCCGCGGCGCGGCGAGCCAGGTCGGCGGCGTTCAGGTCGAAGTTGGCCAGATCGGCCGCGGCGAGCGGCGGATCCAGCCCCGCGGTGGCCGCCTCGAGCCGGGCGAACAGCTGCGCCTGCTCGACCTGCGCGGGGCACACGGCGCTCGCCTCCTGACCGGGTCCCGTGGGGCTTCGCGCGGATAGTGTCCCGCAGGTGAGCACCGGAGCCGACGCATGGGCGAACTGGGCGGGCAACCAGTCCGCTTCCGGGTTCACCCGCCGCCGTCCCCGGGACGTCGAGGACGTCGTCGCGATCGTGCGGCAGGCCGCCGGGCGGGGTCAGCGGGTCAGGACGGTGGGCAGCGGGCACTCCTTCACCGGCATCGCCCGGCCGGACCCGGGAATGGGCACAGCCGCCGTCCAGCTCGTGCTGGACCGGCTCAGCGGGGTGACGGGAATCGACGCCGAGCGCGGGCTGGTCACGGTCCTGCCCGGCACGCCGCTGCGCGAGCTGAACCTGGCGCTGGAGCGGGCAGGGCTGGCGATGACCAACCTCGGCGACATCGACGCGCAGACCATCGCCGGTGCCACCTCCACCGGCACGCACGGCACCGGCGCCGCGTTCGGCGGGCTGGCCACCCAGATCCGCGCCCTGGACCTCGTGCTGGCCGACGGCGCCCTGCTCACCTGCTCGGCGGACAGGCATCCCGAGGTGTTCGCCGCCGCCCGCGTCGGCCTCGGCGCGCTGGGCGTGATCTCCAGCCTGACCCTCGCGGTCGAGCCGCTGTTCCCGATGACGGCGGAGGAACGGCCGATGCGGCTGGAGGAGACGCTCGAGCGCTTCGACGAGATGGCGGCCGGGACCGACCACGTGGAGTTCTACTGGTTCCCGCACACCCGGATGACGTCGGTGAAGCGCAACACCCGGCTGCCGCCCGGCTCGCCTCTGCACCCGCTGCCCCGCTGGCGGGAGTGGTGGGACGACGAATTCCTGTCCAACAGCGTGTTCGGCGCGATGGTCGGCCTCGGCCGCCGGGTGCCGGCGTCCGTGCCCCCGATGGCCCGGATCGCCGCCCGGGCCCTGGGCGCGCGCACGTTCACCGACGTCTCGCACCGAGTCTTCACCTCACCGCGCCGGGTGCGCTTCGCCGAGATGGAGTACGCCGTCCCGCGCCGGGACCTGCTCGACGTCCTGCGGGAGATCGTCGCCGCCGTCGATGCCGCGGGTCTGCGGATCTCGTTCCCGGTGGAGGTGCGGGTATCGGCCGCGGACGACATCCCCCTGTCCACCGCATCCGGCCGCGACACCGGCTACATCGCCGTCCACCTGCCGCCGCGGGCGGAGCGGCAGAGGTACTTCGGGCTCGTGGAGGGGATCGCCGGGCAGGCGGGGGGCCGGCCGCACTGGGGCAAGCTGCACGGCCTGGACGCCGACGTCCTGCGCACCCGCTACCCGAGGTTCGAGGAGTTCGTCAGGATCCGCGACCGGCTCGACCCGCGCGGGCTGTTCCGCAACGACTACCTCGACCGCGTGCTCGGCCCGCCGGGAGCACCCGGGTGACCACCGGCCACGGCGATCAGCGGAGCACCCGCTGGGGGCCGGTCGCGGGTTACGTGCTCGTGTCCTCGGCGAACCAGATGCTGTGGCTGTCGTTCGCACCGGTCACCACGGTCGCGGCGGAACACTACGGCGTCGGCGTCGCCGCGGTGGGGTGGCTGGCGCAGATCTTCCCGCTGCTCTACGTCGTGCTCGCGCTGCCGGCCGGGTTTGCACTGGACCGCTGGTTCCGGCCCGGCCTGCTCGCCGGTGGGCTGCTCACCGCCGGCGGCGCGGTGCTGCGCCTCGGCGACGGGTTCGGCTGGGCGCTGTCCGGGCAGGTGGTGATCGCGGTGGCCCAGCCGCTGGTGCTGAACGCGCTGACCAAGGTGGTCAGCGGCTACCTCGAGCCCCGGCGCCGCCCGGCCGGGATCGCCGTGGGCTCGGCGAGCCTGTTCGCCGGGATCGTGCTGGCCCTGGTGCTCGGCGCCGTCCTGGACACCGTCGCCGACCTGCCGCTGCTGCTGCGGCTCAGCGCCGGCTACGCGGTGCTCGCGGCGGCGGTCCTGGCCGCGACCCTGCGCCACCCGCCGGCGTACGCGGTGACGATCACGGCGGCGGGACGGGACCGGCTGCGCGCGGTCTGGGCCGACCCGGTGATCCGCGCGGTGACCGGCCTCGGGCTGGCCGGGTTCGGGGTGTTCGTGGCGATGACCACGTGGCTGCAGGCCCTGCTGGAACCCGCGGGGGTGAGCGTGTCCGCCGCCGGGCTGCTGCTCCTCGAGATGGTCCTGGCCGGGATCGTCGCCTCGGCACTGCTGCCGCCGCTGATCGTCCGCAACCATGCCACGGCCGGCTTCCTGCGGGTGGTGATCGTGGCGACCGCGCTCAGCTGCCTGGCGCTCGCCCTCGCCCCTGCGACGGCGGTCGCTGCCGTGGCACTGCTGCTGATCGGGGCCGGCCTGCTCTCCGCGCTGCCGGTGCTGCTGGAGATCGTCGAGCGGCGCGCGGGTGCCTCCGGCGCCACCGCGACCGCGCTGCTGTGGATGGCCGGCAACGCCGGCGGCCTGGTCGTGGCGCTGGTCGTCCAGGCGCTGCTGGGCAGCCCCGGATGGGCCTTCGCCACGATGGCTCTCGCCGTCCTGCTCGCGCTCCCGCTGGCCACACGGGCCCGCCTCGGGGTCGCCCCCACCGGAGCTCCGCGATGAGCGGGCGCCCGGTCTACCAGTCCGACCCGGAACGGGCGCCGGACAGCGACTTCGAGCCGGGCCTGCCGGCGCACGCCGTGGTCGGCAACCGTGGCCGGATGCTCGACCCGCGGCGCACGCCGGTGCTGGTCGTCGACGTCGACGTGCCGCACGGCTTCGTGGTCCTGGAGGTGACGGCCTTCGAGGACGCCGGCGCCCGCTGGCCGATCGAGTTCGAACGGATCGGGGACTTCCAGTTCGCCCGCACCTCGGCCCGCGCCCCGGAGGCCGAGGTGGCCGCGATGGCGCGCGCGATCGACCGCCTCGACCGGCCCCTCGACATCCCGGCCGACCCGCAGGCCCGGTCCGCGACGGCGGGCCGGTTGCGGAGCGAGCAGTCGGCGGCCCGGGACTGGCTGGCCGGTGCCGGCTCGTTCCGGGCCGGGACGCGGCCGCTGGAGCTCGCCTCCCGGCAGGGCGACCCCGAGCTGACCGCCGACCTGACCGGCTACCTCGGGACGCGCGGCCTGCTCGACCTGGAGCGGGCCTTCGCGGACGCCTTCGTCTCCAACGCCCGCGCCGGCGAGATGGTCAAGGGCCATCGGATCGTGCTGGCCGACCTCGGCCTGGTCGCCTACCACGGGACGGTGATCCGCGATCCGGCCACGTTCGATCCCCCGCTCGACCGCGCGCGCCGCGCCGAGCACGTGCTGGCCCGGCTCGGCTTCGTCCGGGCGGCGTTCGATCTCGCCGGCATCGCGGAGGTGACGCTGTTCCGAGGGCTGGCCGTCGAGGGGCCCCTGCGCCCGCACCCGCAGCGCGGGTTCGTCTCGGCGACGTTCGATCCGGAGGTCGCGGCGAGCTTCCTGAACGCCGGGACACGGCTGGGCGTGATGTACCGTCAGCGGCTGTCGGTCGAGCGGCTGTTCATGACGTTCCTGGAGACCGAACAGCTGAATCGCACCTACGCCGAGGCGGAGGCCGTCCTGCTCGCCGAGGAGGATAGCCTCGCGTTCTGACCACACCCCGGGAGCTGACATGGCCCTGCTCGGTTCGCTCGTCCAGGCCCTCGCCGACGGCACCGTGGAGGTCGTCGACCTCACCGCGCCGCTGCACGAGGGCACCCCGATCCTCATGCTCCCCGAGCCCTTCGGAAACACGTGGCGGTTCGAGCGCGAGGAGATCAGCCGCTACGACGAGCGCGGCCCGGCGTGGTACTGGAACAACTTCCGCACGGGCGAGCACACCGGCACCCACTTCGACGCCCCGATCCACTGGATCACCGGCCAGGACAAGCAGGACGTCGCGCAGGTCCCGGCCCGGCGCCTGGTGGGCCCGGCGGTGGTGATCGACGTCACCGAGGAGGTGGCCAAGGACGCCGACTTCCTGCTCGAGGTCGACCACATCCGCACGTGGGAGGCGGAGCACGGCGCGCTGCCGGCGGACGGCTGGCTGCTCCTGCGCACCGGGTGGGACGCCCGCTCCCACGGGCAGGCGGAGATCCTCAACGCCGACCAGGCCGGGCCGCACACGCCCGGGGTCAGCGTCGAGTGCGCGAAGTGGCTGGCCGAGGAGGCACCGGTGCTCGGCCTCGGCGTGGAGACGGTCGGGACGGACGCCGGGGCCGCGCACTCCTTCGAGCCGCCGTTCCCCTGCCACGCGATGCTGCTCGGCGCCGGGAAGTACGGGCTGACCCAGCTGCAGAACCTCGCCCGGCTGCCCGCCACCGGGGCCGTCGTGATCGCCTCGCCGCTGCCGATCCGCGGCGGTTCTGGCAGCCCGTGCCGCGTGCTGGCCCTGGTCGAGCGCTGAGCCGGCGGCTCAGGAAGGCAGGTCGGTGATCTGCCCGGCCGAGGTGACGATCATCTCCGGCTCGTTGCGGTAGAGCGCCAGGCGGCCCTGCACGTAGCCGTAGCTGCGCTTGACGTGGTTGTCGTCCTTGACGACGTACCGGCTGTCCAGCAGGTGCAGGATCTCCTGTCCGGGCTCGCCCTCGATGTCCGGCAGGTACAGCTTGAACGGCTGCTGCCGAGACCCGATCTCGACCACCGCCCCGCTCTGCCCGGCCGGGGTGTAGCTGCGCAGCTCGGTGAACACCGTCGCCTGCGCCTTGTCCCGGGCCAGCTCGACCAGCCGGTCGTAGTCCAGCCTGCTGTCCAGCAGCTCCGGCTGTGTGCCGTGCAGCGTGCGGTACTCGTCGATGATCGAGGCGCGCAGCGACCACCAGACCCCGAGCGTCGGGTAGTTGCGCATCTCGCCGCCGTTGACCGTGAGCTGGTCCCAGACCCCGATGTGGTCCCGTTGAGCCGAACGCTCGGCCGCCTCGTAGCGCTCGTGGTTGGCGGCGAAGTCCGCGTTGCCGTACTTGTTGAAGTACGGGCTGTACCCCTCCTGGATCATCAGCTCCTGGTAGTCGGTCTCGCCGGCGTAGAGCCAGACCAGCAGCCGGCCGTAGTTGTCGCGGTAGCGGCGCAGGCACTCCTCGACCGGCTCGTTGCCGGCGAACTCCAGCGTCACGGGCTGGCCCGCGGGGAGCAGCTCCAGGGCCCGCTTCTTGCCCTCCTTGCCCCAGGGCGTGACGGGCTTGTCGCTGCCGGGGTTGGACTCCTCGGTGTCCAGGCTGGACAGGCGCAGCTTCTCGGACGTGCCGTCGATGGTCACCGCTACGGTGTCACCGTCGACCACCCGGTCGATCGCGGTCTCGATGGTGGTGCCGTTCAAGTCGGACATCGAAGCTCCCAGGTCGGCGCGGGCGGGTTCTACCTGATGGAGGGCGCCGGAGGTGGGTTGATACCCGCCTGCGAGATGTTGCAGTGGGTGGTTCGCTGGCGTCGGGGCCTTGCGCCGGGAGGAGGACGGCATGAACGTGGCCGAGGCCGTCGGGACGGCGCTGGCGCGCCTGGGCGTCCGGCAGGTGTTCGGCGTCGTGGGCAGCGGCAACTTCCACGTGACCAACGCGCTGATCGCCGCCGGAGCCCGCTACGTCGCCACCCGGCACGAGGGCGGCGCGGCGACAATGGCCGACGCCTACGCCAGGGTCAGCGGCACGGTGGCCGCGGTCAGCGTGCACCAGGGCTGCGGGCTGACCAACGCGATGACGGGGGTGACCGAGGCCGCGAAGAGCCGGACGCCGCTGCTGGTGCTGGCCGCCGAGGTCACGAACCCGGGGTCCAACTTCTACGTCGACCAGCCGGGGCTGGCCGCCGCGGTCGGCGCCGCGAGCGTCCGGATCGAGGAGGCGTCCGGATGCGTCGATGCGGCGCTGGCCGCCTACCGCCTGGCCCGGGACGAGCGGCGAACCGTGCTCGTCAACCTTCCCCTGCAGGCCCAGGCACTCGACCTCCCGGACGCCGTCGCCGCGGCGCTCGACCGGCTGGCCTTGCCCGAGCCGCCCGAGCCGCTCGTTCCCGACGGTGACTCCCTCGACGCGCTGGTCGCCCTGCTGGCGTCGGCCCGGCGTCCGGTGCTGATCGCCGGGCGGGGTGCGCGGCACGGTGGCGCGGAGCTGCGGGCGCTCGGCGAGGCGTGCGGCGCGCTGCTGGCGACGTCCGCGGTCGCGAAGGGTGTGTTCGCCGGAGACCCGTGGGCACTGGACGTCTCCGGCGGCTTCGCCACCCCGCTGGCCGCCGAGCTGATCAGCGACGCCGACGTGCTCGTGGCGTTCGGGTGCGCGCTGAACATGTGGACGACCCGGCAGGGCACGCTGATCGGCCCCGACACCGCGCTCGTCCAGGTCGACATCGAGGCCGACGCGATCGGGCGCCACCGACCGGTCGCGCTCGGCGTCCTCGGCGACAGCGCGGTGACGGCGTCCTCGGCGGCCGGAGCGCTGGGCGGGCGTGGCCAGGCCGGGTATCGCAGCGACGAGCTGCGGGCGAGGATCGCCCGGGAGGGCCGCTGGCGGGACGTGCCCTACGAGGACTGGGGCACCGAGGGGACCGACCCGCGGATCGACCCGCGGACGCTGAGCGTCCTGATGGACGACGCGCTGCCCGCGGAGCGGATCCTGTCGATCGACTCGGGCAACTTCATGGGCTACCCGAGCATGTTCCTCTCGGTGCCGGACGAGCAGGGGTTCTGCTTCACCCAGGCGTTCCAGTCGATCGGGCTGGGGCTGGCGACCGCGACGGGCGCCGCGCTCGCCAGGCCGGATCGCCTGCCGGTGGCGGCGCTGGGCGACGGCGGGATGATGATGGCCGCCGCGGAGCTGGACACCGTGCGCCGGCTCGGGTTGCCGATGGTCGTGATCGTCTATGACGACAGCGCCTACGGCGCGGAGGTGCACCACTTCACCGGCGGGGACCCGCTTTCCACGGTTACGTTCCCGGACACCGACCTGGCCGCCGTCGCCGCCGGGTACGGCTTCGACACCGTGACCGTGCGCTGTCCCGAGGACGCCGCGGGCGTCAAGGCGTGGGTCGCCGGCTCCCGCGACCGTCCGCTCCTCGTGCACGGCCGGGTCGCCTCCCCCCGCGGCTCCTGGTGGCTCGAGGAGGCCTTCCGCGGCCACTAGCTTCGGTCGTTTCGGACGCCGGCCCTTACTCCCGCACGCCGAGTGCGACGTTGGCGGGCTCATCAGGCGGGTGATTTCACGCGGTCGTTGCAACACCTTGATCAAGTGAGGGTGTCGGATGGGGAGGCCGTGGTCGCTTCGGCGTGTTGAGGATGGGTTCTGGCGGGCGGTTCGTGACGGTCTGCTGATGGAGCATGCGGCTGTGG
>JBKPQU010000184.1:0-7548 GCA_046734255.1 Actinomycetota bacterium | reverse complement strand
CCCGTAACGGGCCAGCAGGTCCTCCGAGGCCGGGTTGGGGGTGCTCACCACCGGCAGCCCGTGCGCCATGTACTCCATGATCTTGGTGGGCCGGCTGTGCGCGTAGTTCGGCTCGTCGTGCAGCAGCGAGACCCCCGCCAGGGCGCCGTCGAGCATGCCCAGCGCCCGGTTGTTCGGGACGAACCCGTGGTGGCGGATCCACCCCTGGCGGTGTGCCTCGGTGACTGCCTCGGCGCAGTCGGCGTCGGCCGGACCGATCAGCTCGACCTCGATCGTTCCGGCCAGCCGGCGGCCGAGCTCCACCAGCTCGAGCGCGCCGCGAGGCACGGTGAGCCGGCCGAGGTACACCACACGGCCGTCACCGGGCGGCGGTGGGTCGTCATCGGGCACCAGGACGCTGTTCGGCACGACCGGATGGTGGCCGGCGAACCGGGTGGCGTAGCTCTCCTCGGCGAGCAGCAGGCGGCACCGACGATCGGCCCAGGACTCCAGGCGGCGCACCGCTGCGGCCGCAGGGCCGCGCAGCGGGGCCGGCAGCCAGTCGCGCATCCCGAGCGCGGCGGCGGTGTCCTCGTGCACGTCCCAGACACCGACCGGCCCGGCGGCGCGCGCCCGGGGCAGGGCGAGCAGCAGCTCCGGGTCGTGCACCAGAACGACGTCCTGCCGGTCTGCCTCCGCCCTGATCATTCGACGCGCGGCGAGCACCGCACCGAGCCGCCGGCGGCCCCGGGCCCGCGGCAGGTCGATCGCACGGGTCTGCGGGGGAGGCGTGCGCCCGCGGGCGGTGAACGGTGCGGCGTAGGTCACCTCGGCCCCGGTGTCGAGCAGGGCCTGGATCTGCCGGTGCCGGATCCGGGCGTCCTCCGGGTCGTGCACCACGGTGACCACGAGGACCCGCAGCCGCTCGCGTCCCCCTGGCGCCCCGTCATTCTCCACGGCGTTCTGCCCCGCGTTGTTCCCTGCGTTGTCCTGCGTGGGAGCCGTCACCTCACCGAGGCCTCGTAGGCGGCAACCACGTCGGCGGCGGGACCGTCCATCTTGAGCAGTCCGTGGTCGATCCACAGGGCCCGGGTGCAGGTGTCCACGACGGCGCCCAGTGCGTGGCTGACCAGGAAGACCGTGCCAGCGTGCTCGCGCAGTTCCCGGATCCGTTGCTCGCTGCGCTGCTGGAAGGACTTGTCACCGACCGCCAGGGCCTCGTCGATCAGCAGGATCCGGTGTGGCACCGACGCCGCGATCGCGAAGCGCAGCCGGGCCGCCATCCCGCTGGAGTAGGTGCGCATGGGCAGGTCGATGAACTCCCCGATGTCGGCGAAGCTCAGGATGTCGTCGTACCTCTCCCGGATCTCCTCCATGGTCAGGCCGAGGGCCAGGCCGCCGAGGATGATGTTCCGCTCACCGGAAAGCTCGTTGATCATCGCGGCGTTGACGCCGAGCAGGGTGGGGTCGCTGTCGGCGTGGACCGTCCCCTGGGCGGCCGGGGTGAGTCCCGCCATCGTGCGCAGCAGCGTGCTCTTGCCTGACCCGTTGTGGCCGACGACGCCGATCGCCTCACCCTCGTATGCGGTGAAGCTCACCCCGCGCAGGGCGTGCACCTCGCGGATCCGGCGCAGCGCGGGTGAGCGCTTGAGCAACCCTGAGCGGTCCTTGGTCGCCTTTCCGGTCGCGTACACCCGATACCGGACGTGCACGTCGTCGACGACGATGGTGGGCCGTGCGTCGGAGGGCCTGGCCGCCGCCGGACCGCGTAGGCGGGTGGACTCAGTCACGGCCGTACCTGTCCTCCGCCCGCCAGAAGTACAGGAATCCGACTACCAGGAATCCCACACCCCAGGCGGCACCCAGCAGCCATGCCTGCACAGGATCCCATGAGCCCGCGATGATGTCCCCCGGGCCGAGCAGCGCGACCCGGACCAGCGTGATGTAGACGTGCACCGGGTTGATCGCCAACAGCATCTGAATCGTGGGGTGGCCGTCGGCGATGTTCCCCACCCGGAAGAAGATGCCGCTGAGGTAGAAGATGATCCGGGTGATGAACGGGATCAGCTGGGTGACGTCACGCAGGTGGATCGTCAATCGGGCTGCGATGAAGGCGACACCGAGGTTGAACAGCGTCATCAGGAAAAGGGCCGGCACGATCAGCGGCCAGGTCACCCGCGGCGGTTCGCCGCTGAGCAGGACGAGCAGCACCATCATGGCCACCATCCAGAGCAGCCCGAAGATCTGCTGCAGGACGATCGAGATGGGCAGCACGGCTCGCGGGAACCGCAGGGTGGTGACCAGGCCCATGTTGAAGATGATCGACCTGGCGCCGTCGGAGAAGCAGGCGGAGAAGTACTGGAAGACGAAGACCCCGATGACCAGGAACGGCAGGAAGTTTTGCGGCCGGGTCGAGCTGGGCAGCAGGAGAACGAAGACGAAGCCGTAGACCGCGGCGTTGATCATGGGCCGCAGCACGATCCAGGCCGCTCCGAGCCGGGTTGCCTCGTTCTCGGCGCGGAAGCGCGACCGGGCCAGCTCGAGCGCGAAGTGCCGTCGACGCCAGAGCTGCCGCAGGTAGGCGGTCAGAGTGGGGCGACCGCCGAGTTGACGCAGCCCACCTGCTTCGGCGGCGACCCCGGTCGGAACCTGGCTCACAGGCGCTCCACGTTCGTGCCGTCCGGCGCCCCACCGCGGGTATCGAGCAGGTACTGGCTCAGCTGAGCCACCTGCTTCAGGTCATAGCTGCTGTGCTGCTGCAGGAGCACAGTGATATCGGCCTTGGGCATTGCCTCGTCGAGATCGGCGACCCGATCGAACTGGACGTCAGCGACGCTCCAGTGCGCCACGAAGGGATCGTGGAAGCGCACCGTGGCCCCATGCCCCATCAGATCGCGGGCGATCGGGACTGCCGAGGACTCCCGCTGGTCGGAGATGTCGGCCTTGTAGGTCACGCCGAGGAGCAGCACCGTGGACCCGTGCAGCGGCTTGCCGCTGCGGTTGAGCGCGTTCTGGATCCGGCGCGATATGTAGCCCGGCATCGAATGGTTGATCTCCTGGGCCAGCTCGACGAATCGGAACGGATATCCCAGGGCTGCACGCACCCGGTAGGACAGGTAGTTCGGGTCGATCGGAATGCAGTGCCCGCCGACTCCCGGGCCCGGGTAGAAGGTCTGGAAGCCGAACGGCTTGGTCGAGGCGCAGCGGATCACGTCCCAGAGGTCGATGTCGAGCTCGTGACAGAACCTGGCCATCTCGTTGACCAGTGCGATGTTCACGTGCCGGTAGGTGTTCTCCAGCAGCTTGGCCATCTCCGCCTCGCGGGTGCCGCGCGCGCACACGACCACGTCGACGAGACGGGAGTAGAAGGCCTCCGCGCGGGCGGCGCACGCGTCGGTCACCCCGCCGACGATCTTCGGGGTGTTGCGGAAGCCAAACCTGGGGTTGCCGGGATCGATCCGCTCCGGGGAGAAGGCGAGGAACAGGTCGGCGCCCACGCGCCGGCCCGCCGCCTCCAGCCGAGGACGGAGCACCTCCTCGGTCGTGCCCGGGTACGTGGTCGACTCCAGGACGACGAGCGTGCCGGGAGGCACGTGCTCCGCCACGGTCTCGGTGGCGGCCAGGACGGCCCTCAGGTCCGGAGCGCCGTCCTCGGCCAGCGGGGTCGGGACGCACATGACCACCGTGCCGGCGCCGTCGGCGAGCTCGCGGATGACCGACGGGTCACCGGTCACCCGGAAGCCCTGCTGCCGCATCAGCGCCAGGTCCGCGTCGGACACGTCGTCGATCCGGGAGCTGCCGCCGGACACGGCCGCCACTACGGCCGGATCGACGTCCAGGCCGGCGACCCGCAGTCCGCTGGAACACGCCTCCCGTGCCAGCGGCAGGCCCACGTAGCCCAAGCCGACGACGACGAGGTCGAGCGACACGCGCATCTTCCTTCCCGGAGGATCACCGCTGGGCCCCTGCCGGGCATTGTGGCACGTGGCGGTCACGGGCGAGCCATCGAGCACAGGGCCGCACACACTCTACCGGCGGCCCTGCGGCCGGAGCCGTCTCCACCGCGGGCGCCGATGGCCGTGTGGCGCCGGCGAGGCTCGGGGCGTCAGCCGCCCGTCGGGGGCCGTCCCACCGTGGCGGGCCGCTTCGCGGGCGTCCCGCTTCCTGATGCGCGGCGGGTGGCCCGCACGACACGGAGCGCCATCCGGCGCGAGAACCTGGCGAGTCGCCGGTGCGGGTAGCGGCGGCTGGGTTGCAACTCGAGCACGACCGCCCGGTACTCGGGCCAGCTCACGCTGATGAACCAGCCGTTGCGGAGGGCCCAGGGAACCGCTAGCGGGCCTTTCCCCAGCCAGGGGCCGTTCGGCGTCGCCCGCCAGGTGTCGTCGATCACGACGAGGCAACGTCGCCGTGCAGCCCGGTTGAGACCCTGCATGGCCTTCAGGTGCATGACCTCGCAGTCGTGCTGGTTGATCCGCGACCCGAGGAACTCCTCGTACCTCTGTTGTCTTTCCTCGGTGTGCTTGCCGTGGTCGAAGTCGTACGCGTCGAGGTAGACCACGTCGAAGGCCCGCCGCTGCGCGGCGATGTAGTCCTCGCCCTTGGCGGTGACGCCGGTGAAGTCCGCGCCCATGTCGGCGAACAGCTTCTGCGCACGGGCCGTGTTCTCCGGGTCCATGTCGCACGTCGTGAAGTCCCACCCGTGCTCCTGGCAGAACTTGGACAGGATGCGAGTCGAGTCTTGGCTGGGCAGCGGTTCGCGAGTGGTTCCGACCTCAAGCATCCGGATGTTGTGACGCTGCAACCACTCCGGGCGCCGTTCTTCGAGCGCCCGGATCAGCAAGGCGTGCCCGTGCTCCATGTGAAGGCTCCATGGCGAGGCGGATTGTACACGTGAGGATCGGGCGCTTCGACGGCCTGATCATTGACTGCCCGAGCATTGTGCACCGTGATCACCCGGTGGCAAGTATCCCGGCACCGTGGGTCACCGAGCGTGTCTCCGGCACGGGCACGACGGCGACCCAAGGTATTCTCGGGTTCGCCGTCTGATGTACACCCGCCGGCGGCGCACGGCTTCTGTGTAAGGAAGGTTCGCTGAATGCCCCCACCCCGGGCCGTCAGGGTTGTCCGGCGACGGCTAGGGCGGCTGGCCCGGGCGATGGGTCTACGCCGGACTCCCGTTCAGGTCCCACCTCCTCCTCCGCAGGATCGTGGGCGCGTCGCCGTGGTGATTCCTGCCTACAACGAATCCCGCTTCCTGGCCCAGGCCCTGAGCAGCTTGATCGCCCAGACCTACCCGTACTGGCGGGCGATCGTGGTCGACGACCAGTCGGTCGACACCACCGCGAACATCGCCGTCGGGTTCTCCGAGCGTGATTCGCGGATCGAGGTCCTTCGGCTGCGCCGGAACTCCGGCCTGCCGGCTGCCCGCAACGCCGGCCTGGCCCAGGTGCGTGATCCATTCGTGCTGTTCCTGGACGGCGACGATGCGCTGTTCCCCGACGCACTGGAATTCCGGGTTCAGTTGTTGTCCGAGGACGACTCGGCGGCCGGGGCGTACGGCAAGATCCGCCAGGTGCCGGTCGATGCCACCTGGCGGGAGGAGGCGGCCCACCGGCGCAGGAACGCCACAGACAGGCGGGTGACGCTGATCTCGGCGGCAGGGGAGAACCCGTTCGGCATTCACGAGGTGCTGCTGCGGACGGAGTCGGCCCTTGCCCTGGGTGGGTTCGACGAGAGCCTGCGCGACGGCGGGGAGGATGTCGACTTCTGGGCTCGGGCCCTGCGTTCGGGGATGGAGTTTCCGAGCACCGGCAAGGTCGACTGTCTCTACCGGCAGACCCCCACGTCGATGGTGTCGGAGGGCGCGATCGAGCACATGAACACCGTCGTGCGGCTGCTCGACACCTCCTGGCGCGGGATCGCCGCCTCCCCCGAGGTGTCTGGCCGGACGGCGCTGGAGGGCGACTTCGGCGACGTCCTGCGCCGTGGGATCCTCGAGAGCCGGCTGTTCCGCTACCTCGGCATGGTCGCGTACGCCAACGACGCCCCATCGTTCGAGCAGGTCCGCTCCGAACTCCTGAGCCGGGCGCCGCTGTGCCTCTCTCGTGAGTCGGCCCGGCTCTTGGTGCTGAACGGGTTGACCCGATCCGCCAAGAGGGCGGTGGACCCTGAGCTTGCGGACATACCGGATCGGGCAGAGGAGATCCTGGCCAGCGTGGCCATGGCCTTCCAGCCCACCGGTTCTGACCTGCTCCCCCGCAGGGGTCACCCGTCCTGGGCGATCCTGGTCGAGAACCGGGCTCAGGCCGCTGAGGTGACCTCGGCGCTGGCGGGCGTGGTCCAGGCCTCCTGGCCGGTCTTCCTGCTCAGCGACACGGTCGACGCCGACATGGGCGGCGCGGCGTTCATCTCCGACCACCATCCCCAGGCGGTCACCCGGTCCATCCCCAAGCTGCTGCTCGAACGGGTGGTGTACGACGTCGTCATCGTGCCCGCACCGGTCACCTGGCTGGGGCGCCTGGTCGCCCAGGAGGCCCAGGATCGCGGCAGCTCGGTGCGGGTGCTGGAGCTGCCTGCCAGCGGGTCGCTCGCGGTGCAGGACGAGGAGGCCGAGCGCGCCGGGGTCAATGCGCTCGCGGTGCCTGCGGAGCCGACGACGCTTGCACAGTTGGGCGAGCTGGCGGAGGGACGGTCCAGGCAGGACCAGCCACGCCGTGCCGGGATCGCGCCCGCAGTGGTCTGGCCGGGGAGGGTCGGCCCGGACGGGTCGCAGAGCGACTACCGGGGGCTGGCCCGGCCCTCGGTGGAGCGGTTGATGGAACTGCACAACAGCCGGCGAGGTGAACGCGCGATCATTATCGGGAACGGTCCGTCGTTGAACCGGACGGACCTGGACCTGCTCAAGGGTGTAGCCACGTTCGGGGTCAACGGGATCTACTACGCCGACGAGCGGCTGCCTGAGCCGTTGACGTTCTACGTGGTGGAGGACACTGCAGTGTTCCGGGAGAACACCGCGGATGTGCTGGCGTACGGGCGAAAGGCCGAGACTTTCCTGTTACCGACGCTGTACCAGCCGGCCTGCGGCCCGGAGGACGATCCGGTCTTCTTCCGGATGAACGCCGGCTTCTACCGGACGGATGACCCCAGCTACTGCCGGCCACGGTTCTCGACCAATGCCTGCGAGGTGCTGTACTGCGGCCAGTCGGTCACGATCATCAACCTGCAGCTGGCCTACTGGTTGGGCTTCACCGAGATCGGGTTGATCGGGATGGACTTCAGCTACACGGTCCCGACCGGCACCCAGGTCAGTGGTGCCCTGTACACGTCGGCCGGTGACGATCCGAACCACTTCGACCCCCGGTACTTCGGGGCGGGCAAGACCTGGAAGGACCCCAAGCTCAACCGGGTGCTGGCCAACTATGCACTGGCCAAGGCGATCTTCGAGTCCGACGGCCGGCGGATCGTGAACTGCACCCCGGGTGGCCGGCTCGAGGCCTTCGACCGGGTGGACCTGGCCGACTTCACCCGCGTCTGAGAGCGTGATCGCTCCTGCGGAATCGGGCAGGC
>JBKPQU010000183.1:0-9109 GCA_046734255.1 Actinomycetota bacterium | reverse complement strand
GGACCGCTCCGGGCGAACACCGTCGCATCACGGCGCACCTCCTCGCGCCAGGAAACCCCCTCTGGGCAAGAGTGAGCGGCCCAGCGGCTGATACAAAGCGCGGGAGCGAGTGCCTTCGCGAAGCTCAGGCGGATGCCGCGGCCACGACCTCGCGGGTTCCGGAACGCCATTTGCGCTTGTACTCCTCGAAGTCCCACTTGGGGTGGCTGGCGTCGCCGTCCAGGAACAGCGTGGCAGCAGCCCGGCCGGACTGGTACAGGCGCTCCGCGGTCTCGGCGGACAGGTCGAAGTCGGTTCCCCGGACGCCGTGGCAGTCGACGAAGATGGTGCGCGACAGGACATCCGGGCGGTCGATGTGCATCCGGTCGTAGAAGCCGGTCATCGTGTAGACCATCGCCTTGGTCATGCTGACGACACCGTCCACCGGGTTGATCCTCGTGTCGCTCGGGCGACCGGACAGCTTGATCCCGAAGGTCGGCCACCTCGGCTCGGCGCCGTCGGTGCGGTCGAAGACGTCCACGGGGAAGTTGGACAGCATGCCGCCGTCGACCAGCCAGGCCTCGCCGCCCGCGACGTGATCGGGGCAGCGCGCGGGCTCGAAGAAGAACGGGATGGCGGTCGATGCGCGGACCGCCTCGGCCACCGGGATCTCGTCGGGGTCGACGCGGTAGCGGTCGGGGTAGTCCCAGGGAAGGCGAGCAAGCCGACCGTGGGAGAGGTCGGAGGCCATCGCGACGAAACGGTAGTTGCGGCCGGCGGTCTCGCGGATCGCCGCGTCCGCGCCGGCGTCGTGCAGCGCGAGTTGCGCGAACGTACGCACGTCCTGCTCACCGAGCATCTCGCCGAGCCAGGAACGGATGTAGTTCCCGCGGCACCAGCCCTTGTTCAGCAGGACCTGCGCGGCGGCGCCGATCAGGCCGAACCGGCCGAGCAGCGGCGGGTCCTGGAAGCGGTGGTAGTCCAGGGTCTGCATCATCTCGCGCAGACGCTCCCGTCCCACGCCCGCAGCGACCAGCGATCCGACGAGGGAGCCGGCGGACGTGCCGGCCACCTTGTGGAACTGGTACCCGCGCTCCTCGAGCGCGGCGATCGCGCCAGCCAGCGCGATGCCTTTCACGCCCCCGCCCTCGAGCACGAGGTCGGCGTCAAGCTTGCCGGCCATGTTCTGGTCCTCTCCTCGCCCTGACTTCTGTCCCACCGCTGGTGAGGAGGCATCGCGTGGGCCCGGAGATACCTGGCGGGACCTCGCCGGTCGAATGGGGGTCGTGTGCGGCCGATTCATCCCAATGACCCCCACTCGACCGGCGAAGTCGGACGGCAGTTGGGGCCAAACCGTCAGGGAGTCAGGGGAGTCAGGGGAGTCAGGGGAGTCAGGGGAGTCAGGGAAAGGGTCAGGGAGAACGGTCAGGGTTGCTCCGCGGTGACCCGCTCGGCCTGGTTCACGACCGCGGTGATCTCCTCGATGACCTCGTCGGTCATGTGGTGCGGCACCTGGCAGGTGCCCGCGGCCTCGTGGCCACCGCCGCCGTAGCTGAGCATGAGCGCGCCGATGTCCACGGGTGAGGTGCGGTCGAGGATCGACTTGCCCATCGCGATCACCGTGTTCTGCTTCTGCTTCCCCCAGATCACGTGCGCCGAGACCCGGCACTCGGGGAACAGCGCGTAGATCATGAACCGGTTGCCGGCGTGGATCACGTCCTCGTCGCGCAGGTCGGCGATCACCAGGTCACCCACGGTCGTGCAGACCCGCCGCAGCTGCTCGACGAACAGCGTGGACTGGTCCCGGTAGAGGGTGACCCGCTCGGCGACGTCCGGGCCGGCAAGGATCTGCTCCACCGAGCCCTGCTGCAGCACCTCGTCGATCAGCTGCATCATCAGCTGGTAGTTGGAGATCCGGAAGTCGCGGAACCGGCCAAGGCCCGTGCGGCTGTCCATCAGGAAGTTGAGCAGCGTCCAGCCGGTCGGCTCGAGGATGTCCTCCAGGGAGTAGTCCGCCGAGTCCGCCTGGTCGACGGCGGTCATCAGCTCGGGCGAAATCCGCTCGAACGTGCTCGCGCCACCGAAATAGTCGTAGACCACCCGGGCGGCCGAGGGCGCCGCCGAGTCGATCACATGGTTGTGCGCCACGCCGCCGGTCCGGATCGTCTCGCTGTGGTGGTGGTCGAACACCACGTGGGCGGCGGGCGCGTACGGCAGGTTCGTCAGGATGTCCCGGTTGGTGATCGCCACCACGCCGTCCTGCACGTCCTTGGGGTGGACGAACGTGATCTCGTCGATCATGTCCACGTAGCGCAGCAGGACGGCGCAGACCAGCCCATCGAAGTCACTTCGGGTCACGAGCCGGAACTTGTCGATCATCGACGCTGCCCTTCGGGATGCGGAGCGGGTGCGAGGGGTCCAGTCTCTGCGTCGACCTGCCCGCGCCCCGGAGCAATACGCCGTTCGAGTGACGGGCTGGCGGCGGCCGGCTCCGCCTGAGGAGCGGAGCCGGCTCAGTCCACCTCGGCGACGGCCTCGGCGAACTGGGCAGCGTAGAGGCGGGCGTAGGCGCCGCCGGCGGTGAGCAGGTCCTCGTGCCGGCCCTGCTCGACGATCTGCCCGTCCTCCATCACGAGGATCAGGTCGGCGTCCCGGATCGTGGACAGCCGGTGCGCGATGACGAAGCTGGTCCGCCCGAGCCGGAGCGAGTTCATCGCCCGCTGGATGAGCACCTCCGTGAGGGTGTCGACCGAGCTGGTCGCCTCGTCCAGGATGAGGATCGCCGGCTCCGCGAGGAACGCCCGTGCGATGGTGATCAGCTGCCGTTCCCCGGCGCTGACGTTGGCGCCCTCATCATCGATCACGGTCTCGTACCCGTCGGGCAACGTCCGCACGAAGCGGTCGACGTACGTTGCCCTGGCCGCCTCGACGATCTTCTCCTTCGACGGGTTGTCCGCGCCGTAGGCGATGTTCTCCGCGATCGTCCCGCCGAACAGCCACGCGTCCTGCAGCACCATGCCGAACTGCTCGCGCAGTTCCTCCCGCTTCATCCGGGCGATGTCGACGCCGTCCAGCCGGATCTGCCCGCCGTCCAGCTCGTAGAACCGCATCAGCAGGTTCACCAGCGTGGTCTTGCCGGCGCCGGTGGGGCCGACGATCGCCACCGTCTGCCCGGGGGAGACGCTCAGCGACAGGTCCTCGATCAGCGGGACGTCCGGGTGGTAGCTGAACGCCACGTGGTCGAACTCCACCCCACCCCGGACCTCCGCCGGGCGGACCGCGTCGATCGGATCCGGCTCCTGCTCCTCGGCGTCGAGGAGGGCGAACACCCGCTCGGCGGAGGCGACGCCGGACTGCAGCAGGTTCGCCATGCTCGCCACCTGGGTCAGCGGCTGGCTGAACTGACGCGTGTACTGGATGAACGCCTGGACGTCGCCGAGCGAGAGGTGGCCGGTGGCCACCCGCAGCCCGCCGACCACGGCCACCAGCACGTAGTTGATGTTGCCGATGAACATCAGCGCGGGCTGGATCAGGCCCGAGATGAACTGCGCCTGGAAGCTGGAGGTGAACAGCGCCTCGTTGTGGTCGGCGAAGACGGCCGCCGCCTCCGGCTGCCGGCCGAAGGCCTTGACCAGCGAGTGCCCTGTGTACATCTCCTCGATATGCGCGTTGAGCCGACCCGTGATGGTCCATTGCTTGACGAACTGCGGTTGCGCGCGCTTGCCGATCTGCGCCGCCACCCAGATCGAGATCGGCACCGTGACCAGCGCGATCAACGCAAGCAGCGGCGAGATGATCACCATCATCGCCAGCACGCCCACGATCGTCAGCAACGAGGTCACGACCTGGCTGAGCGTCTGCTGCAGTGACTGCTGCAGGTTGTCCATGTCGTTGGTCACCCGGCTGAGGATCTCCCCGCGCGGCTGCCGGTCGAAGTACGACAGCGGCAGCCGGGAGAGCTTCGCCTCCGCCTTCTCCCGCAGGTCGAACACCGCACGCTGCACCAGCAGGGCGGTCAGGCGACCCTGGAACAGGGCGAGCACCGCGGCGACGACGTACACCGCCAGCGCGAACAGCAGCACCAGCCCGACCCGGTGGAAGTCGATCCCCACCCCGGGCACGACGTCCGTCGCACTGATCAGATCCGCCTGCGTGGTCTGCCCGCGGGCCCGCAGTCCGGCGACGACCTCCTCCTTGGTCAGCCCGGCCGGGAGCTGGCGCCCGATCACCCCTGCGAAGATCAGGTCGGTGGCCCGTCCGAGGATCTTCGGTCCGAGCACCGCCAGCGCGACGCTGCCGGCTCCCAGCGCGAGCGTCGCGATGATCAGCATCCGCTGCGGGCGCAGGGTGCCGAGCAGCCGTTTGCTGGAGCCGCGGAAGTCGAGCGACTTCTCGACCGAGCGTCCGGCCATCCAGGCGGCGGGGCCGCGGTTGGAGCCGGGGGGAGGCCCGGGGCCCCGGGCCGGGGTGGGTCGCTCGCCCGGGCCCGCCTTGGTGGGCGCGCTCACGCCGCCTCTTCCTCGGTCAGCTGCGACAGCACGATCTCGCGGTAGGTCTCGTTGCCCTCCATCAGCTCCCGGTGCGTCCCGGTGCCGACCACGCGACCGCCGTCCAGGACGACGATCCGGTCGGCGTGCCGGATCGTGCTGACCCGCTGGGCCACGATCACGACGGTCGCCTCGGCGGTCTCCCGTGCCAGCGCGGACCTCAGCGCTGCGTCGGTGGCGTAGTCCAGGGCGGAGAAGGAGTCGTCGAACAGGTAGATCTCCGGGCGGTGGATGAGCGCGCGGGCGATCGCGATCCGCTGCCGCTGCCCCCCGGACAGGTTGGTTCCGCCCTGCGCGACCGGCGCCTCCAGCCCCTCGGCCATCCGCTCGACGAAGTCGCGCGCCTGGGCGGTCTCCAGCGCGTGCCACATCTCCTCTTCGGTGGCGTCGGCCTTGCCGTACCGCAGGTTGCTCGCGATCGTGCCGGTGAACAGGTACGGCTTCTGCGGCACCAGACCCACGGCCTCGGCGAGCACGGTCGGGTCGAGGTCGCGCACGGAGACGCCGTCCACCAGCACGAGGCCACCGGTCGCGTCGAACAACCGCGGAACCAGGTTGAGCAGCGTGGTCTTGCCGCTGCCGGTACTGCCGATCACCGCGGTGGTCTCGCCCGGCCTGGCCAGCAGGTCGATGTTGCACAGGACGGGCTCCTCGGCGCCCGGATAGCGGAACTCGACGTCGCGCAGTTCCAGGTGGCCGTGGGTGATGGTGCTGCGTACCGGGTCCGCCGGCGGGACGACGCTGGACTCGGTGTCCAGGACCTCCTCGATCCGCTCGGCGCAGACCTCAGCGCGGGGGACCAGCAGGAACAGGAAGGTCGCCATCATCACCGAGATCAGGATCTGCATCAGGTAGCTGAGGAAGGCGGTCAGCTCGCCGACCTGCAGGTCGCCGCTGTCGATCCGGTGACCGCCGAACCACAGGACCGCCACGCTGGAGACGTTCAGCACCAGCATCACGGCCGGGAACATCAGCGCCAGCAGCCGGCCGACGCCCAGCGAGACGTCGAACAGCTCGGTGTTCGCCCGGGCGAACCGTTGCTGCTCGTGCGTGTCCTGGACGAAGGCCCGGACCACCCGGACGCCGCCGATCTGCTCCCGCAGCACGCGGTTGATCTGGTCCAGTCGCGTCTGGGTGAGCCGGAACAGCGGCCGCATGTGCGTGATGATCAGCGTCACGATCACGGCGAGTGTCGGGATCGCCACCAACAGCAGCGCCGACAGCTGCACGTCGAGGCGCAGGGCCAGCACGATCCCGCCGATGCACATGATCGGCGCGGAGACCATGATCGTCAGTGTCATCAGGACCAGCAGCTGCACCTGCTGGACGTCGTTCGTGGTCCGGGTGATCAGCGACGGCGTCCCGAACTGGCCCACCTCGCGGGTCGAGAACGACTGCACCCGATCGAAGAGCGAGGAGCGCACGTCCCGGCCGAGCGCGGTGGCGGTCCGCGCGCCGAAGAACACGGCCCCGCCCTGGCAGATGATCTGGGCCAGGCTGACCGCCAGCATCACCCCGCCGATCCGCAGGATGTAGCCGGTGTCCCCGTTGACGACGCCGGTGTCGATGATGTCGGCGTTCAGGGTCGGCAGGTAGAGCGTCGCCAGGGTCTGCACCAGTTGCAGCCCCACGACCAGCGTGATCGGGGTGCGGTAGGGGCGCAGGTAGTCGCGCAGGAGTCGGATCAGCACCGTCGATCCCCCTTCACCTTCTACCGGTGGCGGCCGGCGTCAGGCGATCGGCGCGACCTGCACCAGCGCCACGATAACCGAAGGCCCCAGGGAGGGCTGGAAGGGGTTTCCGGGCGGGGCACGGCCTCGGCTTTCATGATCACTACGCCTGGGGGTAGCCTCCGCTGAGGCCGAACTGGGAGCGTCCGTGAACAGCCGACTGACAACGCAGCGCCTGGAGTTGCGCCCCTGGCGGGCCGAGGATGCGGAGGCGGCCGCGGCCGTCTACGGCGACCGGGAGGTCGCGCGGTGGTTGAGCCCCGCACTCGGTCACGTGCCCGACCCGGAGTCGATGCGCCTGGTCCTGGAGCAGTGGATCACCGAGGACGCGCGGATGGTCCCCCCGCGCGGCCGCTGGGCGATCGAGCTGCGCGAGGACCAGCGGCTGATCGGCGGCGCCATCCTGCTGCCCCTGCCGCCGCGCGGGGAGGACCTCGAGCTCGGCTGGCAGCTGCACCGGGACGCCTGGGGTCAGGGGTACGCCACCGAAGCCGGCCGCGCCCTCGCCGGCCTCGCCTTCAGCAACGGCATCGACGAGGTCTTCTGCGTGGTGCGCCCCGCCAACGAGCGTGCCGCCGCCACGGCCCGGCGCATCGGCATGGAGTGGGTCGGCGAGACCGAGAAGTACTACGACCTCCGCCTGCAGGTCTACCGCCTCCGCGCAGCCGAGTTCACCTGATCCGCCTCGTCCCGCTTTGGGGGCATGCAAACGAGTGTTGACGCCCGAGGCGGCTGGCATCACGCTGTCCATTGACCACGCGGCCTCGCGCTGTGCGGGGTCGTCCTCGTGGGCAGCGGCGCTGCGCCGACGGGTCGTTCGCACAGCGGCGCATCGCTGACGGCAGTCGCGAGTGCGCACAGAGAGGCGAACGTCGTGAAGTCCAGAATGGTGGCCGGAGTCGCGGTTGCCACCGCAAGCTGCCTTGCGGTGGCGGGGTGCGGCTCCAAGGGGGAGGCGAACAGCGGGGGGTCCGCAAGCTCGGGGACGCTGGTGATCGGAGCGTCCCTCTCGCTGACCGGTCAGCTGGCCCGAGAGGGCCAGCTCACCAACGAGGGCTACAAGCTCTGTCAGGACAAGGTCAACGCGCAGGGCGGCGTGAACGTCGGCGGCACGATGACCAAGCTCGACATCCAGTACCAGGACGACACCTCGAAGCCCGATGTCGCGGCCCAGCTGGTCGACCAGTTCAACGACAAGGGCATCAAGCTGATCCTCAGCTCGTACGGCTCGGCCAACACCGAGGCACAGGCCGCGGTGATCGAACGGAACGGCCAGGTCATGGCCGACTCCGCCGGCGCCGATGACAAGATCTTCCAGAAGGGCTACCAGCGCACCTTCGCCGTCCTGTCGCCAGCCACGGTGTACGCCGCCTCGATCGTGAGCGCGATCGCCGACCTCGCCACACCCAAGCCCAAGACCGTCGTGTTCCTCTCCGCCGACGACGGGTTCTCCAAGACCGTCACCGAGGGAGGCGCGAAGGCGGCCAGGGACAAGGGCTTCACCGTCCTGCCGACGCAGTACTTCCCCAACGGCACGTCCGACGTCAGCTCGGCGCTGACGAAGGTCAAGGGCGAGAACCCCGACGTGATCATCGGCTCCGTCCACCTGGTGGAGGGCGTTGCGATCGTCAAGCAGGCCCGGGAGCTCGGGGTCACGCCTGTCGCCTTCGGCGAGACCGTGGCACCGCCGACGCCCGACTTCACCAAGACGCTCGGCGCCCAGGCCGAGAACGTCCTCGGCTCCAGCCAGTGGACGGTCGCCACCGTGGGCCAGGACAAGTACTTCGGCACCGCCAAGGACTACGCACGGGACATCCAGGCCACGTTCGGTCACGTCGCGGACTACCACGACGCCGAGGCCAGCGCGGCCTGCCTGGCGCTCGTCCTGGCGGTCGAGAAGGCGGGGTCGACCGATCCGAACAAGGTCCGGGACGCCCTGGCCGCCCTGGACACCGAGTCGTTCTTCGGCCGGATCAAGTTCAACTCCCTGGGGCAGAACGTCTACAAGCCCATGTCGGTCGTCCAGATCCAGCAGGGCAAGGCCCTCACGGTGTGGCCGAAGGAGGGCGCCGAGGCTGCGCTGATCTGGCCCGCCGTCACGCAGTGAGCGCCTTCGCTCAGGCGACGGTCTACGGCCTCCTCCAGGGAGGGCTCCTCGCGCTGGTCGCCGTGGGGTTCTCCCTGGTCTGGGGGGTGATGAACGTCGTCAACGTGGCTCAGGGCGCGTTCGTCATCCTCGGCGCCTACATCGGCTGGGAGATGCACGAGTGGATCGGGCTGGACCCGTTCCTCGGGATGTTCGTGTCCGCGGCGGCGCTCTTCCTGCTCGGCTACGCCGTGCAGCGCTTCCTGATCAATCTCGTGGTCAACGGGCCGATCTTCATCACGTTGCTGCTGACGTTCGGCCTCGACCTGTTCCTCGTCCAGGGGATGAACCTCGTGTTCTCCGCGGACTACCGCGGCATCACGACCTCCTACGCCAGCAACAGCCTGGCGCTGGGCGGTATCCGCGTGCCGGTGGGTAGGCTGCTCGCCTTCGGGCTGGCGGTCACGATCACGCTCCTCCTCGTGGTCTTCATCAACCGCACCCGGACCGGGATTGCGATCATGGCGACCGGGATGGACCGTGGCGCTGCCCGCCTGATGGGCATCCGGGCCCGCCACATCTACGCCCTCACCTATGGGATCGCCGCCGCGCTGGCCGGCATGGCGGGAGCCATGGTCGGGACGGTCGGCACCTTCAACCCCACCGCAGCGAGCGGCTTCACGCTCATGTCGTTCGTCGTAGCCGTGCTCGGCGGCCTGGGCAACATGTACGGCGCCCTCATCGGCGGCCTGGTGATCGGCCTCGTG
>JBKPQU010000182.1:0-3155 GCA_046734255.1 Actinomycetota bacterium | reverse complement strand
GAGCGGCGGAGGCGCGGCCGCGCCGACCTCGACGGCACCGAGCGCGTCGGCGTCCGCACCCACGCCGAGCGGGCCCGCCTCCGCCGGTCCGGCCGCGCAGCCGACCGAGCCGATCACCTTCACCGGACCCAACGGCACGCTGCAGGGCGCGTGGGCCGCCGCATCGAACCCGCAGGGATCCGTGCTGGTCATCCACGAGAACCGGGGCCTGACCGACCACATCCGTTCCGTCGCCGGGCGCCTTGCGACCAGCGGCTACTCCGCGCTGGCCATCGACCTGCTGTCGGAGGAGGGCGGCACCGCGAAGTTCACCGACTCCGCGCAGGCCACCGCGGCGCTGAACGCCGCTTCCCCGGCCCGGTTCGTCGGCGACATGAAGGCCGGCGTCAGCGAACTGCTGCGACGGCAACCGGACAGCAAGGTGGGCATCGTCGGGTTCTGCTTCGGGGGCGGCATGGTCTGGACGCTGCTGGCCTCCGGCGAACCGCGCCTGGCGGCGGCGGCGCCGTTCTACGGCCCGCTGCCGGACGGTGCGGACTTCTCCGGGTCCCAGGCCGCCGTGCTCGCGATCTACGGCGCTCTGGACGCCCGGGTCGGCGCCACGCGCCCCGCGGCCGAGCAGGCGATGAAGGAGGCCGGCCTCACCTACAAGGTCGTCGTCTATCCCGGCGCGAACCACGCGTTCTTCAACGACACCGGTGAGCGCTACAACCCGACGGCCGCCACGGCCGCCTACCAGGAGTTGACCCAGTGGTTCGGTACCCACCTCGCCTGAGGACCGCGCGCATCGAGTAACCGCCGACCCGCGCGCCCGTCCTTTATGCGCACGGTGTGACACCGTGCGCACCAGAAGAGCACGGTGTCACACCGTGCTCATCGGGGATGAGCGCAAAGCCGCGCAGTGGTCGGGCGCGGCGCTCCATCAGGAGGCGGGCTTGCCCTCCTGGTAGAGCCAGACGTCGAAGAAGTGCGTCAGGTCGGTGTGGGAGACCTCTCCGGCGTAGTCGACGAACTGCGGGACGGTCGCGTTGCCGTAGGCATGAACGCGTAGCCAGCCGCGCATGATGCGGAAGAACGTGCGGTCACCGACCTTCTCCCGCAACGCCTGCAGCGCACCGGCCCCCCGCTCGTACACCGAGCCGGAGAAGATCATGTCGGCGCCGCCCGGGTCCGCGGGGGGCGGGTCGAAGTCGCCGCTGTCGGCCGGCTCGGCGAGCAGCTCCTGCAGCCGCTCTGCCGCGCTGGGGCCGCCGTGGTGCTCCGCCCAGAGCCAGGTAGAGAACTCGGCGAACCCCTCGTTCAGCCAGATGTCGCGCCAGCGCTGCAGGGTGACGTCGTCGCCGTACCACTGGTGGGCCATCTCGTGCGCGAGCGTCGCCTCGTCCGGTGCGCTGTCGAACACCGGGCGGGTGGCCGTCTCCAGCGCGTAGCCGACCTGGGGGGCGTTGTCGACGATCGCCCCCGCGCTGTCGAACGGGTAGGGCCCGTACGTGCGGGTGAAGAAGTCGACGATCGCCGGGAGCAGCGCCAGGACGGGTGCTGCGTCCTCGGCCTGGGTGGGGTCCACCGCGTTCAGGTACGGCACGCCGGCGGGCGTGCGTCCCCTGCTCACGTCGAACCGGCCCAGGGTGGCCGTGACCAGGTACGTCGAGATCGGCCGGTCGAGGCGCCACCGCCAGGTGCTCATGCCCCCCGCGGTGCGCACCCCGAGGAACCTCCCGTTGGACATCGCGGTCACACCGGCCGGCACGGTGATGGAGACGGCGAACGTGGCTTTGTCGGTGGGGGTGTCGTTGCACGGGAACCAGCTGGGCGAGCCCTGCGGCTCACCGGCGACGAACGCGCCGTCCGACGTCGGCGTCCAGCCGTCGAGCGAGCCGTCCGGGTCCGTCACCGGCTGCGCGGTGCCGCCGTAGGAGACCGCGACCTCGAAACGCTGGCCGGGCCACAAGGGCCGGGACGGCGTGATCACCAGCTCCTGGCTTCCGGCCGCCTGGACGAAGGAGGCCGGGCGGCCGTCCACGGACACGGCGCTCACGCGCATCCACGGCCGCAGGTCCAGGTCGAATCGGGACAGCGCCTGCGTGGCCCGGGCGGCCACGGTCGCCCTGCCGTCCAGGTGGTGCGTGGCCAGGCGGTAGTCCACCGCCAGCCGGTACGAGCTGACGTCGTACCCGCCGTTGCCCTGTTGGGGGAAGTACGGGTCACCGGCTCCCGCGGCGCCCGGTGACGGCCGATCCTGCGTGCCGGCGAGCGCCGGCGAACCCGGCACGAACAGGCCGAGGCAGGTGAGGACCGCGCAGACGGCGAGGCAGGCCGCGCGCCGCCCGCCCGTCGCGGGGCGAAACGGGAGGTAAGCCATGGATGCACCGTAGTCGGACGCGGCGCTTCAGGGGAGTTGCGCCGGCGGAGAGGGCTCGCGCGGCGCGGTTACGGGTCCAGCCCTCCCCGGCTGACCAGCTGCCGGGTGATCACGTCGCGCTGGATCTCGTTCGTGCCCTCGCCCACGATCATCAGCGGGGCGTCCCGGAAGTAGCGCTCGACGTCGAACTCGGTGGAGTACCCGTAGCCGCCGTGGATGCGGACGGCGTTGAGGGTCACCTCCATGGCCACCTCGGAGGCGAACAGCTTCGCCATGCCCGCCTCGAGGTCGGCCCGGTTGCCCTCGTCCCGCCGGCGCGCGGCGAACAGGACCAGCTGTCGGGCGGCGGTCAGCTTGGTGGCCATGTCAGCGAGGTAGTTGCCGATCGACTGGTGCTGCCAGATCGGCCGGCCGAACGCCTCGCGCTCCTGCGCGTAGCGCAGGGCGTCGTCGAAGGCCGCCCGCCCGACGCCGAGCGCCCGCGCCGCCACCTGGATCCGGCCGATCTCCAACCCCTTCATGAACTGGGTGAACCCGGCCCCCTCCCGCCCGCCGAGCAGCGCGGTCGGGGGTGCCCGGTGGCCGCTGAAGGTGATCTCGCAGCTCTCCACCCCCTTGTAGCCCAGCTTGGGCAGGTCGGCGGAGATCTCCAGCCCCGGGCCGTGCTCGAGGAGGAGGATGCTCATCCCCCGGTGCGGGGGGTCGGCGTCCGGGTCGGTCTTGCACAGGACGGCGATCAGCCGCGCCCGGCGGGCATTGGTGATCCAGGTCTTGGTCCCGCTGACCACGTAGC
>JBKPQU010000181.1:0-4864 GCA_046734255.1 Actinomycetota bacterium | reverse complement strand
CGGTGGTGGGCGGCGAGGAGCTGGTCTGGGTGGCGGTCTTGGAGACCGTCCACCCCTGGCCCTGCAGCTTCACCTTCACCTTGGCGGCCAGGCCGTTCACCGCCGGCTTGGTCGCGTTGAGGATGGTGAGCTTGACCGTCTTGGTCACGGTCCCGCCGCCGCCGGACGGCTGGGTCGCCGTGGCCGTGGCCGGCGCGGTGGCGGTCGCTGTCGCGCTGCTGGTGGCCGACGGGGTCGTCGCGGTCGCCGACGGACGGGGGGCGCTGGTCGTCGGCAGCGGCGAGGCACCGGCCACGCTGCCCGAGGGGGAGTTGCCGCCGGGCAGCAGGGAACCCCCGCCGAGCAGGGCGAACGCGCCTCCGGCGACGATGCCGACCAGGGCCATCACGGCGACGATCGGCAGGAAGCCGAGGACCGGATTCGGCCGCGCCCGGTGGGCCCCGCGGCGGTTGGCCTCCAGCGGGGCCGCGAACCGGTCGTCGTAGCTGGGCCGGACGCCGCTCATCGGGCACCCCCGAATGCGAGGCGCGCGGCGGCTGGTCGGGCGCTCAGGGACACGCCCGAGCTCAGCTGGGCAACCCCAGGCGACGCGCGGAACGTGCCCGCTGCCGCGACTGGCGCATGCGCCGCAGCCGCTTGATCAGCATGGGGTCGTGGGCGAGCGCCTCGGGACGATCGATCAAGGTGTTGAGCACCTGGTAGTACCTGGTCGGAGACATGTCGAACAGCTCGCGGACGGCCTGCTCCTTGGCTCCCGCGTACTTCCACCACTGCCGCTCGAAGGCCAGGATCTCCTGCTCGTGCGGCTCCAACGGCGCGGCGTCGAGCCTCTCCGGGGCCGCGGCGTACGCGGGTTCCATGCTCACCCTCCAGCGGTGCGACCCGGTCACTGTAGAAGCGAAACCACACCGGTGTCATTTCGGCACGCCTCACCACAGGCTCGGTCATCGCTGCCTCGACCCCCTGGGCAGGCTTTGCTGTCATCGGTTCGCCCCTTTGACCGTCGTATTCAGGATCTGGCGGCGTCCGTCCGGGTCACCAGCCGCCGTGGACCACCCGGATCGGGCCACCGCGCCGGCCCCGCGTGGTCGGTGCTCCCCGTCGGTCGGCTCGGCGCCGACCCGCCCGATCGTACGCTGGCCAGGACCCGATGCGCGGGGCGGCCGCGGGGGGTGTGGACGCACCCGCGCGCGGCCTTGCCACCCCCGAACCGGTGGGCTCGCCGGCTGCATGGTGGAGGAGTGTAGAGCCTCATTCCCTGTCCTGAATCACTCCATGTGGTCTCTTGAGTACTCACAGTGGCTCAGCCTGCTCAGGGCATCGCGCCAGCCGCTAGATTTCTCGCCGTGCCGCGACGTCCTCTGGCGGAGCTGATCGATCCGGGCTGGGCGCAGGCCCTCGAACCGGTGAGCGGGCAGATCACCGAGATGGGCGACTTCCTGCGCACCGAGGTCGCCTCGGGACGGCGGTACCTGCCGGCCGGCGAGGTCGTGCTGCGGGCGTTCACCCAGCCGCTGTCCCAGGTCCGGGTGCTGATCGTGGGCCAGGACCCCTACCCGACCCCGGGTCACCCGGTGGGCCTCTCTTTCTCGGTGGCTCCCGGCGTCCGGCCGCTGCCCCGCAGCCTGCAGAACATCTTCGCCGAGCTGGTCGCGGACGTCGGCGTGCGCCCGCCGAGCAACGGCGACCTCTCCCCGTGGGCGCAGCGCGGCGTCCTGATGCTGAACAGGGTCCTGACCGTGGCGCCGGGTCAGCCCGGCTCGCACCGCGGCAAGGGATGGGAACCGGTGACCGACCAGGCGATCCGGGCGCTGGTCGCCCGCCCGGAGCCACTGGTGGCCGTGCTCTGGGGCCGGGACGCGCAGACGCTGCGCCCGCTGCTCGGCGCCACCCCGCGGATCGAGACAGCCCACCCCAGCCCGATGTCCGCCGACCGCGGCTTCTTCGGCTCCCGCCCCTTCAGCCGGGTCAACGGCATCCTCACCGAGCTCGGCGCCGACCCGATCGACTGGTCGCTGCCCTGACCCGCACCTAGCTCGGGACGTCCACCTCCGGCCGGTGCGCAGGGACTCCTCCACGGCGAGCGCGACGGCCAGCGACCGGACGCCGTCCGCGCCGCTTGCGGCGGGCTCGCCGTCGCCGGCCACGGGACGCGAACCCTGATGAGCACGGTGTGACACCGTGCGCACCGGAAGAGCACGGTGTCACACCGTGCTCATGGCGGATGGGTGCAACGCCGCACAGCCCGCGGAGGACCGGCGGCTACGGTGGGAATCGTGGAGATCGTTCCGGACACCAAGGACTGGACCTGGGTGTTGCAGCGTCCGTGCGACGAGTGCGGGCTGGACACCGGCGCCGTCGCCCGCGAGGACGTGCCCGGCATGGTGCGGGCGAACGCCGCAGAGTGGCCCCGAGTGCTCACCCGCCAGGACGTGCGGCAACGCCCGGCGCCGGAGGTGTGGTCGCCGCTGGAGTACGGATGCCACGTCCGTGATGTGTTCCGGCGGTTCGACGAGCGCCTGGAGCTGATGCTCATCACCGAGGACCCGCACTTCCCCAACTGGGACCAGGACGCCACCGCGATCGCCGACCGTTACGCCGAGCAGGACCCGGCTGCGGTGGCCGGCGAGCTGGCCGCCGCGGCGGAAACGATCGCCGCCAGGTTCGAGGGGGTGACGGGCGATGCCTGGCAGCGGACCGGCGTCCGCAGCGACGGCGCACGCTTCACCGTCGAGTCGCTCGCCCGGTACTTCATCCATGACCCCGTGCACCACCTGCACGACGTGACCCGGTGAGCTGAGGCCGCGGCGACGCGCCATCGCCGCGGTTGATACTGGGGCACGTGGGTACGAACGGAACGACGCCCGCCGGCCAGGGTGACCCGCCGCACGTGCGCGTTGCGGTGATCGGCGCCGGCTTCGGCGGCCTGGGCGCGGCGATCGCGCTGCGCCGGGCCGGGATCGAGCCGTTCGTCGTCCTCGAGCGGCGCCCGGGCCTGGGCGGCACCTGGTGGGACAACACCTACCCGGGGTGCGCCTGCGACATCCCCTCGCACCTCTACTCCTTCTCGTTCGCGCCCAACCCGCGCTGGTCCCGCTCCTTCTCCGAGCAGGTGGAGATCCAGCAGTACCTGGAGGAGGTCGCCGAGCGGTTCGGCCTGCGCGGTCGGATCCGGCTGAACACCGAACTGCTGGAGGCCCGCTGGGACGGGCAGGCCCTGCGCTGGCGCCTGAGCACCGACCGGGGGGACCTGTCCGCTGACGTCCTGATCTCCGCCACCGGGCCGCTGTCCCAACCGCGGCTGCCCGACGTCCCGGGGCTGGACACCTTCCGGGGCGACTCCTTCCACTCCGCGGCCTGGCGGCACGACGTCGACCTGACCGGCAAGCGGGTCGCGGTGATCGGCAGCGGAGCCTCGGCACTGCAGATCGTCCCGCGGATCCAGCCGCAGGCGCGCAGGCTGTACCTGTTCCAGCGCAACCCGGCGTGGGTGCTGCCCAAGCGCGACCGCCCGTTCGGCCCGGGCGAGCAGACGGTGTTCCAGCGGTTCCCGCTCGTCCAGTACGTGGCCCGGCAGGCGATCTACTGGGGCCGCGAGGCCGCCGTGCCGGGGTTCGTGCTGCAGCCGGCGCTCCTGCGGGCGGCCGAGCGGCTGGCGCGCCACCACCTCGAGCGCCAGGTCGCGGACCCGGCGCTGCGGGCGGCCCTGACGCCCTCGTACCGCATGGGCTGCAAGCGCATCGTTCCCTCGAACGACTTCTACCCGGCGGTGACCCGACCCAACGTCGAGGTGATCCCCGCGGGTCTTGGCCGTCTCGACGGCGACCGCGCGGTTGCGACCGACGGCACCGAGCGGGAGGTGGACGTCGTCGTCTTCGGCACCGGCTTCCACGTCGCCGACGGCCCCGCGGCGCAGCGGATCCACGGCCAGGACGGGCAGACCCTGGCCGCGGCCTGGGCCGACGACGGCATCCAGGCCCTGCGCGGGACGACGGTGGTCGGTTTTCCCAACCTCTTCCTGGTGATCGGCCCGAACACCGGCCTCGGGCACAGTTCGATGATCTTCATCATCGAGTCCCAGACGGCCTATATCGTCGACGCGCTGAGCAGGATGCAGTCCAACGGGCTCGCTGCGATCGAGCCGCGGCGCTCGGCCCAGCGACGCTGGAACGCCGACATCCAGCAGCGGATGCGCCGCACCGTCTGGGCCACCGGCTGCACCAGCTGGTACCAGGACGCCGGCGGGCGGGTGACCGCGCTGTGGCCCGCCTCGACGTGGCGGTTCCGCCGGGAGACCCGCCGGGTGGACCCGCGCGAGTACCACCTCCTCCGGCCCTCGGGCGCGCCGCCGTCCGCGCCGGTGCCCGACCGGCGGGCACTGACCGGATGAGGACCGTGACCGGGGCCCCGTCCGGCGCGGCGGCCGTCGCCCCGCGCCCGCGCGAACGGCTCGAGGTGCGCTCCGGGGACGGCACGCCGCTGTACGTCGAGGTGTACGGCCCCCCGGAGGGGACCACCGTCGTCCTCGTGCACGGCTGGACCGGCTCGATCGAGCTGTGGAACCGGCAGCTGCGCGACCTGTCGGAGCAGTTTCGGCTGGTCGCCTTCGACCAGCGCGGCCACGGACGCAGCGGCCACCCGGGAGCCGCCGGCTACACCACCGACGCGCTCGCCGACGATCTCGCGGCCGTGCTCCAGGCCACGCTGCGGCCCGCGGAACGGGCGGTGCTGGCCGGGCACAGCATGGGTGCGGCGACGATCGTCGCGCTCGCCGGGCTGCATCCCGAGCTGGTCGCGGACCGGGTCGCGGGTGTGCTGCTGGCCAGCACCGGCGTCGACGAGCTGGTCGTGCGCGGCCGCCTGG
>JBKPQU010000180.1:0-11400 GCA_046734255.1 Actinomycetota bacterium | reverse complement strand
TTCCGGACCTGCTACAGGAGAGGCACTCCGTCGGTGCATGTCGGCTTCCATGACTCTCCCGGAACCTCGGCGCCTGCCTGACGTCGCCCAAGGGGTGTACGCCAGCCGATGTAGGCCTCCCCGGAGGTGTCCTCCGCAGGCCGACGACGGCGCGACGCCCGCTTCCTAGCGTCGAGATGCCAGCAAACCCTCGATCCAGGGAGCAATCCATGGCCGCCATCTCGGTGCATGGCCTGACCAAACGGTTCGGCGACGTGCTCGCCGTCGACGATCTCAGCTTCGACGTGCAGCCCGGCACGATCACCGGTTTTGTCGGCCCGAACGGCGCCGGCAAGACCACGACGCTGCGAGCGATCCTCGGGCTGGTCCGGCCGACGGCCGGCACCGCGCTGATCGGTGGCATCCCGTACGCGCAGTTGGACCGGCCGGCACGGCACATCGGTGCCGTGCTGGAGGCATCCGGCTTCCACCCGGGGCGGACCGCGCGCGACCACTTGCGGGTACTGGCGATCCCCAGCGGCATCCCGACCAGCCGGGTGGACGAGGTGCTCGCGGAGGTGGACCTGACCGGCGCCGCTCGGCGGCGGGTAGGCGGGTTCTCGCTCGGGATGCGGCAGCGCCTCGGCCTGGCCGCGGCGCTGCTGGGCGATCCGGGCATCCTGATCCTCGACGAGCCCACGAACGGCCTCGATCCGGCCGGTGTGCGCTGGCTCCGCGGGTTCCTCCGCACCCGAGTGGACCGCGGCTGCACGGTGCTGGTGTCGAGCCACCTGCTGGCCGAGCTCGCGCTGTCCGCCGACTCCGTGGTGATCGTCAAGAACGGCCGGCTGGTCACCCAGGGCCCGGTCGCCGACCTGGTGTCGGGCGTCACAGCGGTCCGGGTCCGAACCCCGGACGCCGAGCGGTTGTGGCACGCGCTGGCCGCTCGTGGCGTGCAGGCCGAGCTTGACGGGCCGGAGCAGGTCGTCGCCCGGGACGTCGGCACCGAGGTGGTCGGACAGGCGGTCGCCGAGGCCGGTGTCGTTGTGTACGAGATGAAGGCCCAGCAGCCGGCACTCGAGGACGCCTTCCTCGCGCTCACCGCGGACGAGAGGAGCGCGTCATGACCGCGCTGGTCCGCTCCGAGCTGCTCCGGATCCGCCGCACCCGGGCGACCTGGGGAGTGCTCGCCGCGGCGCTGCTGCTCGTCCTGGCCTGGACCGGGATGGTCCTGGCCGATGTCGGCACGGTCACCTCGTTCCCCCGCGGTTCGATCAAGCTGCGGGACGCGCTGTTGGGCTCGGCCGGAATCGGCAGCCTCCCCCTGCTCGTGCTCGGTGTGCTCGCGGTCACCGGCGAGTTCCATCACCGCACCGCCACCTCCACCTTCCTGGTCACACCGCGGCGCTGGCGGGTGATCGCGGCCAAGGCGATCGCATGCACGCTGATCGCCGTACCGATCGGCGTCGTTCTGATGGCGGCACCACTGATCACTGGCATCCTGGCCGGCGCCATCGATCTGGCGCCCGGTACCGCCCTCGCCGGCAACGCCGCCCGCGGCCTGCTCGGGTTCGCCTGCTGGGCACTGCTCGGGGTGGGTGTCGGCGCGGCGATCCGGAACCAGACCATCGCTGTCGCGGTGCCGCTGCTGTGGTTCGGAGTGGTCGAGCAGATCCTGCCGAGCTACCAGCTGCAGTGGCTGCTGCCCTGGCTGCCGGGTGGGGTGAGCGCCGCGCTCGCCGGCAGCCGGGATCCCAGCGCGCTGCCGTTCTGGGCCGCCCTGCTCATGTTCCTGGCGTACGTCCTGGCCCTGCTCGGACCGGGAACCCGCTCGATCGCCGTCCGCGACATCACGTGAGGTCCACCATGGTCCCACTCGTGCACGCCGAACTGCTGGCGCTGCGGACGACCCGGGCGCCCTGGGCGCTGGCCGCCGGAGCGATCCTGCTCACCGCCGTCCTCGCTGTCACCCCCGTGATCCGGGCCGGCCAGGCCGGTAACGCCTCGATCGGCACCGCCGGCGCACTGCTGGCCGTGCTCGGAGCCACCGGGCACGGCAGCGTCGCCGCGCTGCTGCTCGGCGTCCTGACCGTCACCACCGAGTTCCGCCACGAGACGGTGACGGCGACCTTCCTGCGGACACCCCACCGGCGGGACGTCCTTATCGCGAAGACGGCCGCGGCCACCTTGATCGCAGCCGCCGTCGCGGCGGCCGGCCTCGCAGTGGTGCTGGCGGTCGGGGTGCCGACCGGTGCGGTGCAGCCCGCGATGCTCAACCCGGACGTCCTGCTGCGCGAGGCCGGCCTGCTGCTGGCCTACCCGCTGTATGCCGCGCTGGGCGTGGGACTGGGAGCGCTCATCATCTACCAGCCGGTGGCCGTGGTGCTGCCGATGGCGTGGGTCATGTTCGCGGAGGACCTGCTGCTGCACCTGGTCCCGAACGCGGTCACGCCATGGTCGCTCGGTGGCGTCACCGCAGCGTTGGCGAACAGCGGGGACTTCGCCCGGGTGCTGCCGATAGCGGTCGGAGGCGCCGCCCTGCTGGGCTACGCGCTGCTCCTGCTGATCCTCGGCGGCGGGCGCCTCCTTCGCCGCGACATCACGTGATCTCCCACCACGGAAGAGAGCCGACTGTCATGAACTCCCACCGGCACCGCCTGCTCGCCCGCGTGCTCATTCCGCTGCTGGTCGCAGGTCTCGCCGTGGCCACCGCCGCCGGGGTACGGGCCGCTGCGAGCGACCCGCCCGGTGCCCCCTCCGATGCCCAGCTGCAGCGGCTGATCGACGACTGGCGCGAGCGCGCCGGCGTGCCGGCTGTGACCGTGGCCGTGACCGGGCCCGACGGCCGTCGCTTCGTCGCCGCCAGCGGCAGCGCGGAGCGCGGCGGCGGGGTGCCGGCCACAGTCGATTCCCGTTTCCGGATCGCCAGTATCACCAAGCCGTTCGTCGCCACCGTCGTCCTCCAGCTCGTCGAGGAGGGCCGGCTCGGCCTGGACGACCCGCTGACCAAGTACCTGCCCGGCGTCGCGCACGGTAGCGGGGTGACCATCCGGCAGCTGCTGAACCACACCAGCGGCGTCCCGGACGTCGGTCGCGCCGAGGGCTTCAAGCGGGTGCTCGTCGACCGGCAGCACCGCTGGAGTACGGACGAGGCGCTGGCCCTGGTCGGCGGTGCCCGGCGGGATTTCGCACCCGGCACCGACTACTCCTACTCCAACACCGGCTACCTCCTGCTCGGGGAGGTGATCGAGCGGGTCACAGGATCGACCTGGGCCGTCCAGGTCCGCCGGCGGATCCTCGACCCGCTGCATTTGCGGCACACGTACGTCTCCGGTGCCGAGACCGGGGAGGCCGTTCTTCCCGGCTATTTCGACGCCGACGGTGACGGCCACGAGGAGCAGGTCGACCCCGGCCGGCCGTGGCCGGCGCTGGAGACTCTGGAAGGGGCGGCCGGCGCGGTCGTCTCGACGGCCGGCGACCTCGCCAGCTTCGGCGAGGCGCTGTTCGGCGGCCGACTGCTGCGCCCGGACACGCTCCGGCAGATGGTCACGGAGGGCCCGTACCGGATGCGTACCGCCGGGTACGGGCTTGGCGTCGAGGTGCTGCGCCCGGACTACCGGCTGACCTTCTGGGGGCACGGCGGCTCAACGGTCGGCTTCCGCTCGGTGCTTCTTTACGTGCCGGGTCACGATCTGACCGTCGCCGTACTGGTCAACGACTTCATGTGCAACCCGCCGGACCTGGCCGAGCTCCTGATCCGCGCCGAGCTGCGGGCGTGACCGTCGGTCACGGCCCGCCCGGACGGATCAGCCCGCTCTCGTATGCCGTCACCACCAACTGCGCGCGGTCCCTGGCCTGCAGCTTGGCGAGGATCCGGGCGACGTGGGTCTTGGCGGTCGCCGGGCTGACCACCAGCTGGCCGGCGATCTCGGTGTTGGACAGGCCGCGGCCCACCAGGGCCAGCACCTCCCGCTCGCGACTGGTCAGCTGCCGCAGCTCCGGCAGCTGACCGGGCTGTCGGGCCGCCGGCCGGCGGGCGAACTCGGCGATCAGCCGCCGGGTCACTCCGGGGTCCAGCAACGCCTCCCCGGCCGCCACCACCCGGACGGCGTCGAACACCCGCTCCGGTGGCGCGTCCTTGAGCAGGAAGCCGCTGGCCCCCGCCCGGAGGGCGGCGTACACGTACTCATCGACGTCGAAGGTGGTCAGGACGACGACCTTGACCGCCGCCGTCGCCGGGTCGGAGGTGATCCGCCGGGTAGCCTCGATGCCGTCCAGGACCGGCATCCGGACGTCCATCAGCATCACGTCGGGCCGGGCGCCGCGGGCGAGGTCGACCGCCGCCCGGCCGTCCGCCGCCTCACCGACGTGGGCCAGGTCTTCGGCGAGGTCGAGCATCGCGCGCAGGCCGGCGCGCACCAGCGGCTGGTCGTCCGCAACCGCGACGCGGATCATTGCTGCACCGTCTCGCACGGCAGCCGGGCAGCCACCCGCCAGCCGCCGCCGGGTTGTGGCCCGGCGTCAAGATGGCCGCCGTAGAGCGCGGCGCGCTCCCGCATCCCGACGGTGCCGTGCCCGCCCGCCGACGTCGAGGAGACCGGCGCACCGTCGTCCACCACCTCGAGCAGCACCGTGCCATCGCCGACCCGGACGGTCAGCCGGACGCGACCGGGTGAGGCGTGTCGAACCACATTGGTGAGAGCCTCCTGCAGGATCCGGTAGCCGGCGAGTGAAACGCCGCCGGGGACTGCGGCGAGGTCGCCGGCGGTGTGCACGTCGACGGTGACGCCGGTCGCGGCCACCTCGGCAACGAGTCGGTGCACGTCGGCAAGGCCGGGGGCCGGGGCCAATGCCGGTCCGGCGTCGTCCGGGTCGCGGAGCACCGTGACCAGCCGACGCAGCTCGCCGAGCGCGTCCCGGCTGACCCGCTCGACCACCTCCAGCGCATGCCGTGCGGCCGCCGGGTCCCGGTCGGCGGCGAGCCGGCCACTGCCGGCGTGCATCGCGATCACGCTCATACTGTGCGCCACCACGTCGTGCAACTCGCGGGCGATCCTGATCCGCTCGGCGGTCACGGCCAGCCGCGCGAGCTCTTCCCGGGCCTGCTCCAACTCGTCGGCGCGACGGGCGTGCGCCATCGCCGCGGCCTGCCAACGCCGGACGATGTCACCCAGGAACCACGCCGCGGCCAGCAACGCCGCGAACTGAGCGATCGTGCCGAGGCCGCGGAGGCTGGGGCTTAGCCACATCGCCGCGACCAGTGCGACCTCGGTGCCGGCCAGCAGCTGCAACCCGTGTCTGCGGTCCAGCCGCGACCCGATCGTGTAGAGGGTGACCAGGACGGCGGGCCCGAGCACGACGACCGGGAAGCCCAGCAGCGCGTACCCCAGCGCGGCGCCGACCTGCGTGGCCAGGACGGCGCGCGGCGCCACTCGGCGAAGGGCGATCGCGGCCCCGTACACGGCCGCGAGCACCCCCACCGCGACCCTGGTCCGCGCCGGCTGCCCGACGGAGAACTCCGAGGTGAGGACGAGGGCGATGGCCGTTGCGAGAGCGGCCAGTGCCGCGTCCAAAGCCCAGCGGGCCACGGCGCCGGAAACCCATCGACGTCCCATCGCCGCACCTCCTCGGTACGCGTGGGCTACCTTTCGCGATTCCCCCGGACGTCCCATTCACCCGCGACGCTGTCGAGCGTGCCGTCGGGGCGGCGAGCGCGGTACTCGATCTTGATGGCCTGGAAGTTCAGCAGAACCTCATCCGTGGGCAACCTCCCACCGCCACCAGCAGTCCCGGCGACGTGATAACTGGACACAAGGACATTCGACAGGGTTATCACCAGGAATCCGGCGTCGCCGACCCCGGACAGGCAGCAGGTCAAGCGCGCCTCGGCGAATTGCCGGCCGCTGGCGCACGCCACCATCAGCTTCGGAGACGCCTTGCTTGCGCGGGCCATCACCTCGAGGTCAAGCACCCGAACCTGGCCGACCCCGGCACCCAGCCCACTCTGGACAGGCGCGTGTTGGGATTCGCCCCAGCTGAAGCTCAGGACCTCGATCTCATCAGGATGCCTCGAGTCTTGAGACTCACCTGTGATCCCTTCAATCTGAAGGAAGCAGTCGAACGCGCTCATCCCGACCGACCTCGCCGCCTATCTGAACCGCGATGGTTGGCCGCATCACGGCTTCCTCGGCCTTGACGGCACCCTACCGAGGAGTTGCATCCGAAGAGTCTGTTGGCGCCGGGGTGCGACAGCCTGGTGCCCGTCGGTGACCGAGGCGGAGTGGCGCCGGCGGGATCGCGGGCCCCGATCCCGCTACCAACCGCATGGCAATGAGGCCAGCTGCGCGAGGCTGCGCCACCGGGGGTTGGGCCGCCGCCGAACGGAAACCTTCCCCGAGGGCGTACGCTGCAACTGAACCTTGGAGAGCCTATGGTCCCGCAGGCAAAAGGCGAATACCGCACTTCGGCCCGATACGAGATGGACGACCGCCGGCTACTGCTGCGCGGTGGTGACCTTGACGGCCAAACCTGGCTCGGCGTTGTCGCCGTGGGCGATCGCGCCTTCTGCGGCTCCGGCCCATGGACCCCGACCGAAATCTACGTGGTGACACCGGAGATCGTGGCCGACGCGCAAGGTCGATCCTGCAACGTGGCCGTTCCCGCGTTCGCACCCGCGTGACAACAGGCGAGCCGGTTCCGACCCGTCCGTCGCCTGCGCACACCGATTGAACCCCCCGTCAAAGATCACCTGTCGGTGGTCGTCGACGTGGTCCTGGGCATCGCGGGTCAGCGTGCCGGTTGGCGCGGTTGGCGCCCGTCGGCTGCGATGAGGCGAGCGTCGGGCGCGGCGGCTGCTTCGGATTGCCCAACGGGTTGGCCGCTGCGGCCCACGGTGTGTAGGTGGCAAAGGGCTTGCCGGTAGGAGTCGAACAGACTGACCTCGATGTAGGGCAGGCCGTACTTGAGGCAGTGGGCGCGAACGATGGGTCGGGCGTGGCGCAGTGACGCCCGGGGCATGCTGGGGAACAGGTGGTGTTCGATCTGGTAGTTCAGGCCACCGAGCAGGAAGTCGATCAGCCAGCCGCCGCGGACGTTGCGGGAGGTGAGCACCTGGCGGCGAAGAAAGTCCCTGGCGTCGTCTTGGGCCAGGATGGGCATGCCCTTGTGGTTGGGGGCGAAGGCACATCCCAGGTACAGCCCGAAGAGGCTCTGCTGAACGACGACGAAGACCAACGCCCGCAGTGGGGACAGTACGACGATGACTGCGGTCAGGTACGCGGCCGCGTGTACCCCGAGCAGCAGCGCCTCTCGTCCACGCTGACGATAGGTGGACCGCGATAACGCCCGGACGCTGGCCACATGCAGGGACACGGCCTCCAGCAGCATCATCGGGAAGAAGAGGTGGGCCTGATAGCGAGCGAGGAGCCGTCCGACACCGCGCCGCCCACGGGCCTGCGCGTCCGTGAACACGACGGCCCCGTCCGCGATGTCGGGGTCGAGGCCCTGCTGGTTGGGATGGGCGTGGTGACGGTGGTGTTTGTCGACCCACCAGCCGAAGGCCAGCCCGATCGCCAGGTTGCCGTGGGACAGCCCGACCAGCCGGTCGCTACGTCTTGAACGGAAGATCTGACCGTGGCCGGCGTCATGGCCGAGGAACCCGGTCTGGGTAAAAACCACGGCCAGGTACGCCGCGGTGACCAGTTGCCACCAGGAGTCCCCCAGGAGCACGAAGGCCGTCCAGCCAGCGACAAGTAGTGCGGCGTTGACGGCGATCCTGACGGCATAGTAGGTCGGTCGCCGGTCGAGTAGCCCTGCCCGCCGCACCCGGGCCAACAGTTCGGCATAGTCGCTGCCGCGACGGCGCCGCGACCCAGGCAGCGGATGCGTGACGGTCGAATCGATCGTGCTCACGGATCCTCCCGGCAATCGACGCTCAAGCACGTCGCCGGGGTCCGGGGCAAACGCATTCTTCCACCTACCCCGCGATCCGCGCGGCATGCCTGACAGAGGTAGTTCGGCCGGACGGTTCGTTGGTGAAGGAGCGGCTAGCGGTGTGCAGCCGCAGCTCCATCCCAGGGGCTGTGCTGATTGTCTGCTCTCGGGGTCAGACTGGGCGGCGTGGCGCAGCCCTCGCGAATCATGTCCTCGACCGATCAACGCTCGCCTGCCGCCGTGGACGGCAGCGCGCACGCGGCGGGGAGTCCCTTACACGCCGACGCGCTGAAGGCTCTCCGGCGCCTTGTCGGCGACCCCGCGGCAGTCTTCCGGGATGGCCAGTGGGAGGCGATCGCCGATCTGGTGCAGGACCGCCGCCGCGTGCTCGTGGTGCAACGTACCGGGTGGGGCAAGTCGGCCGTCTACTTCGTCGCCACGAGCTTGTTGCGCGAGGCTGACGCCGGACCCACGGTGATCGTCTCGCCCCTCCTGGCCCTGATGCGAGACCAGGTCTCCGCCGCTCAGCGGGCCGGGGTTCGTGCCTGGACGATGAACTCGGCCAACGCCGAGGAGTGGGGCGACGTCAGCGCGGCCCTGGCAGCGGACCGGGTCGACGTGCTGCTGATCAGCCCGGAGCGGCTGAACAACCCACGGTTCCGCGCCGAGCTGCTGCCCGGCCTGTCTGCCGGCGCCGGCCTGGTCGTGGTCGACGAGGCGCACTGCATCAGCGACTGGGGCCACGACTTTCGGCCCGACTACCGGCGGATCCGCGACCTGCTCGCGCAGCTCCAACCAGGCACCCCGGTGCTGGCCACCACCGCGACGGCGAACGCGCGGGTCGTGGCGGACGTCGCCGAGCAGCTTGCGGTGCGAGGCCATGAGACGGCCGTAAGCCGATCCGCCGAGTCGGTCAGCGTGCACCGGGGGGCGCTCGCTCGGGCCAGCCTGCGCCTTGGCGTGCTGCACCTCAGCGACCCGTCCGCGCGGCTGGCGTGGCTGGCCGCCCATCTGGCCGACCTGCCCGGCAGTGGCATCGTCTACGCGCTCACCGTGGCGGCCGCCGAGGACACCGCCGCGCTGCTCGCCGAGTCCGGCCTGCCGGTGCGCGCCTACACAGGCCGCACCGACCCGGCCGAACGGGAGCAGGCGGAGGACGCCCTGCGACGCAACGAGGTCAAGGCCCTTGTCGCGACGAGCGCGCTCGGCATGGGGTTCGACAAGCCGGACCTCGGGTTCGTGGTGCATCTCGGGGCACCAGCCTCCCCGGTTGCCTACTACCAGCAGGTCGGGCGGGCTGGGCGGGCCACGGACCGGGCTGACGTGCTGTTGCTGCCCGGCGCGGAGGATCGCGACATCTGGCAGTACTTAGCCTCGGCATCGATGCCCCGACCGGAGCACGCCCGCGCCGTCCTGCAGGCCCTGGACGGCGCCGGGCGACCATTGTCGACTGCTGTCCTGGAGACCGCGGCCGACGTGAGCCGCACCCGGCTGGAGCTCCTGCTCAAGGTCCTGGACGTCGACGGCGCCGTGAGCCGGGTCTCCGGCGGTTGGGTCGCGACCGGCGAACCATGGGAGTACGACGCGGAACGCTACGCCCGTGTCGCCGCCACCCGGCGCTCCGAGGCCCGCTCCATGCTCGACTACCAGTCCACGGCCGGGTGCCGGATGAGGTTTCTCACCGAGGCCCTGGACGACCCGGCGGCCGCCGACTGCGGGACATGCGATCGCTGCACCGAGTCCTGGTATCCCGTCGCAGTGGCTGACGACGCTCGAGAACGTGCCCGGCAGCGGCTACGCCGGGTCGGCGTCGAGATCACGCCCCGCTCCCAGTGGCCCACCGGACTTGACCGGCTCGGTGTGCCGGTACGAGGCAGGATCGAGGCGGCCGATCAGGTGGAGCCCGGCCGCGCCATGGCCCGGCTCACCGATCTGGGCTGGGGGCAGCGGCTGCGTACCCTGCTCGCCGACCAGGCCGGCGACGACCCGGCGGATGGCCCGTTACTCGCCGCCTGCATCGGCGTACTTCGCGACTGGACGTGGGAGCAGCGTCCCGTCGCCGTCGCGGCCGTCCCGTCGCGCCGACGGCCGCAGCTGATCACCTCCGTGGCGCGGTACCTGGCCGACGTCGGCCGCCTGGATTGGCTCGGGCCGCTGCAGCTCACGGACCGGGGGCCCGCCGGGAAACCGGGCGGCAACAGCGCATTCCGACTGGCCGGGATCTGGGAGGGATTCACCGTTCCCCCGGCGATGCAATCGCTGCTGGCGCAACTCGCAGGAGGCCCGGTGCTGCTGGTGGACGACCTGGTCGACTCCCGCTGGACCATGACGGTTGCCGGGCGAGCCCTGCGCCGGGCCGGTGCAGGAAGTGTCCTGCCATTCGCCCTCGCCAGCGTGGCATGACCGTCATCGAAGCGGGCTCCCCCGTGCTGTCGGCCTCCTCCGCCCGCGACTTCAGCGGACGGGTATCCATGAGGCCCGCGACGGCGGGCGGCCGCTGGTCAGTCGCCGAATTCGAGCCCGGTTACCTCGTATCCCGCCGAGGCGCCACCGGCCACGATGATGGTCAGTTGTGCGTGGGGTGCGAGGGTGTAGGAGCAGGCGAACTGCCCCGGGCTGAACAGTCGGCACGGGATCGCCGCCGGCGCGGTGGTGGGCGCAGGATGACTGAACAGCACCTCGATCGGCGACTCGTCCCGGGTGAGCTGGCCGGCCGCAGCCGAGTCGTGGCGCATCCACGCCTGGACGAGGCGGTCGGCGGCCACCTGCGGGTCGCTGATGCGGTCAAGGTGAGCGGTCGTGGGGTATCCGAGTGCGGTGCAGGCACCTAGCAGCGCGCGGCTGACGTCCGGGTCACTGCACGACAAGCCGGTTCCCTCCGAGACAATGCGCCAGGAGCCGTTCAGATAGCGCAGGAAGACCTGCTCGCTTTCCAGCTGTGGCTGACCGGGCGGCTTTGTGCGGGGGATCGCGAACACGCGGGCATAGCCGTTACGACAGCGCTCGATCTGGACCCGGACGATGGCGACCCCGGCGGATGGGTCGTCGAACTTGTCTTGCATCAGCGGCAGCAGCACGCGCGAAGTGCAGGCCGCCAGGAACGATCCAGCCGAGCTCGGAGCGACCGCCGAGCCGGTCGACGTCGCTGAGCTGGTAGGGGAACCGCTGCCGCTGGCCGCAGACGGCAGCGCGCTGCTTGCGGACGGCGTGGCCGGTGGTGCGCTGCCTGCACCGCCACCCTGGCCTCCGGCAGCCGAGCAGCCCGCAACCAGGCCGAGTAACCCGCCCGACAGCAGGGTCATCCACGAGTTGCCGCGACGGGCCGGCGCGACAGCTCGATCGAAGTCTTCCAGTCGGCGGCTCGTGGTCGTCCTCATGAGACTCGGCCTCCTCGCCAGTGCGCTCGTTACGCTCAGGCTGGCGGCTGCGCAGCACCCGGGGAACCCACCCAAGGTGTAGTACGCGCCCACCCTGCGAGCCGGGTTGAGG
>JBKPQU010000179.1:0-7255 GCA_046734255.1 Actinomycetota bacterium | reverse complement strand
CGACGTCAGCGCGCGCGAGATCCAGCTGACCACGACCCAGTTCTACGAGTCGAAGTCGTACCCGACCTTCACCCCCGTCGGGCCGTGGCTGACCCTGGTGGACGCCGACGACCTCGACCGGCTCGCCACCGTGCGGCTCACGCTCGGCGTGAACGGGGAGGTGCGCCAGGACAGCACGGTCGAGGACATGATCGTCCCGCCGGCCCGGGCGCTCACGCTGCTGTCCAGGTTCCAGCCGCTGGCACCGGGTGACCTGCTGCTCACCGGCACGCCTGGCGGCACGGCGCTGCGGGCTCCGGGGCGGCTGAGGACGACGATCGCCGCGCTCCTTCCCCCCGCCACCCGGTGGCGGATCTTCTTCGAGCGCGAGGCGACCAACCCGCGCTACCTGCAGGACGGGGACGTCGTCACCGCGCGGATCGCCTCGCCGGACGGCCGCATCGACCTGGGCGCCCAGCACACTCTCGTCGTCGGGAAGTCGTCATGAACACTCAGATCAACACCGAGGTCAACACCGAGATCAACGGGCCCGTGCAGGCGCCGGAAGCCGAGCCGGTCCCCGAGGTGCTGCCGATGCCGGAGTCGACCTATCAGCTCCTGCTCGACGCGGCCGCGCGCTGGCCCGAGGCCGTCGCCACGCAGTGGATCCCCGACCCCGCGGATCCCACCCGGTGCCTCTCGTGGACGTATCCGGAGCTCGCAGCGCGGGTCACCCAGATCGCCAACGCCCTGACCGCCCTCGGCGTCGGCCGGCGGGACGCCGTCACGCTGTGCGGCGTCAACACCGCGATGCTCTACGCGACCACGCTGGCCGCCGAGGCTGTCGCGATCGCCGCCCCCGTCAACCCCGCGCTGCGCGCCGAGCGGATCGTCCATCTGATCCGCCGGACCGGCTCACGGGTCATGGTCGCCGCGGGCCCCGAGCTGGACCCTGACGTGTGGCGCGGCATGCTCGACGTCGCCCGGGAGACCGGGATGACCGCCGTCCTCGCCCTGCGGCCCGACGGTGTCGACGGAACGCCCCCGCCGTTGTTCGCCGATGCGGAATCAGGCGCAGAATCGGGCGGGGCATCGGGCGAGGCCGGTCCCACGATCGCGTACCTCGAGGACGTCGTCGCCGGGCATCCCGGCGACCGGCTCGTCGACGCCGATAGGCCGACGGCGGACGACCTCTGCGCATTCGTGCACACCGGCGGCACCACCGGCTCGCCGAAGGTCGCCGCCCACACCCATGGCAACCAGGTCGCGTGCGGGCGGGACATCGCCATGGCGAGCGGGTGGCGGGCAGGGGACGGCGTTCTCGGTGGGTTGCCGCTGTTCCACGTCAACGCCCTGCTCGTCACCGGCATCGCGCCCACCTACGTCGGCGCGCGCGTGGTCTGGCCCGGCCCGCTCGGCTACCGCAGCCAGGACCTGTACGCCCGGTTCTGGACGATCGTCGAGCGCTACCGGATCACGGGGATGTCCGCCGTCCCCACGGTGTACGGCGCGCTCGCCCGCGTGCCGGTGGACGCGGACATCAGCTCCCTGCGCCGGCCGGTCGTGGGCGCCTCCCCTCTGCCGTCGACGGTGCGCGAGGGCTTCGCGCGGCATACCGGCGTGCGGCTGCTCGAGGGATACGGCCTGACCGAGGCCACCTGCGCCAGTGCCATCACTCCGCTGGGCGCCGAGCGCGTCGGGTCGGTCGGGAAGGTGATGCCGAGTCAGCGGGTGAAGGCCGTCAGGGTGGGCGACGACGGCTCCTGGACGGATTGCGCGCCCGGTGAGGTCGGCGTCATCGTGATCAGCGGACCCACCGTGTTCGCCGGCTACGTCACCGACCCTGCCCTCGGCGGCCCGCGCGTCACCCGCGAGGGCATGGTCCGCGACGGCTGGCTCGACACCGGCGATCTCGGCAGCGTCGACGCCGACGGGTACGTCCACCTGGCCGGACGCGCCAAGGACCTCATCATCCGCGGCGGGCACAACATCGACCCGAAGGTCATCGAGGAGGCCCTCCTCGAGCACCCCTCGGTGCTTGCCGCCGCCGCCGTAGGCCGACCGGACCGGCACGCCGGCGAGGTCCCGGTCGCCTACGTCGTCCCGGGCGACCCGCAGCGGTTCGACGAGGCCGAGCTCCTGGCCTGGGCCTCACGCACCGTCGACGAGCCCGCCGCCCGGCCGAAGCGCATCCACGCGATCACCGCCATTCCGACGACCGAGGTCGGCAAGTACTTCAAGCCCGCGCTCGTCGCCGACGCCGCCGTCGACGCCGTCCGGGAGGCGCTGGAGAGGGCGGGACTCGATGCCCCTCGCGAGATCGCGGCCGCGCACGAGAACGGGCGACTCGTGGTGACCGTCGCGGGGCTGAATCCCGACCGCGTCGCCGCCGCCGTCGTCGGCTTTCCCCTCACCGTCCGCTGCACGCCCTGACCTGGAGACCACGGTGAACCAGCACCCCGCGCCCCGAACCACGCCCGGCGACGTCGTCGTCGTGGGCGCCGGCCCCGTCGGGTCCGCCGCCGCCCTCCTGCTTGCGGACGCCGGGGTTCCGGTCACCCTGCTCGAGCGTCACGCCGCTCCCCACCCGCTGCCTCGTGCCGTTCATGTGGACGACGAGGTGGCCCGGATCCTGCACGCGGTCGGCGTCGGCGAGGACTTCCTCGCACGGTCGAAGCCGGCCAGCGGACTGCGTCTCGTCGACGCCCGGCATCGCGTGATGGCGGAGTTCGGTCGCCAGCAGCAGGTCGGCCGGTACGGCTACCCGCAGGCGAACATGTTCCACCAGCCGGACCTCGAGCAGCTGCTCCTCGCCAGGGTCGCCGGGCACCCGCTGATCGACCTCCGGCGCGGCCTGAAGGTGGTCGAGCTCGACCACACCGGGAACGGCACCGCGCCACCCCCGGTGCGCGTGGTCGCCGAGCGCTGCGACGGCGCCGGGGGCACCGAGGCCTTTCCCGCGCGCTACGTGCTCGGGTGCGACGGCGCGAACAGCAGCGTTCGCGACCTGGTCGAGATCGAGATGGCCGATCTGCACTTCACCGAGCGCTGGCTCGTGGTCGATGTCCGCGCGGGTCGCGACCTGCGGACCTACGAGGGCGTCGAACAGGTCTGCGACCCCGCTCGGGCGGCGACGTTCATGCACGTCACCCGCGACTGGTACCGCTGGGAGTTCCAGCTGCGCGACGGCGAGGACGAGGCCGACCTCATCGCGCCGGAGGCGCTGGGGCGCCTGCTCCGGCCGTGGACCGGGCAGAACGACCTGGCCGGCCTGGAGGTCGTCCGCAGCGCCGTCTACACCTTCCGCGCCCGGGTCGCCCCGAGCTTCCGGTCCGGCCGGGTGTTCCTCCTCGGCGACGCGGCCCACCTCACCCCGCCGTTCATCGGCCAGGGGCTCGGCGCCGGCCTCCGGGACGCCGACAACCTCAGCTGGAAGATCGCGCAGGTCCTCACCGGACGCGCCGACGCGTCCCTGCTGGACAGCTACGACGCCGAACGTCGCCCGCACGCGAGGACCATGGTGAGGAAGGCCGTGGCGATCGGGTGGGCGATGACCGGCGGGCAGGACGCGGCCGCGTTCGTCCGCAGGGTCGCCCTGGCCGCGGCGTGCCGCAGCGCGACCTTCCGGGAGGCGCTGGCCTCGCCGTCGACGCCCCGGCTGAGGAACGGCGCGCTGCAGCAGAGCCGGCGCCCGGCTCTGCGCGAGGAGCCGCGTGTCGGCGCCCTGATCGGCAACCCTCCGGTCGAGATCGGCGGTGTGAGCGCGCGCCTCGACGACGTGCTGCGGCGGCGAACCGCCGTGCTCACCGCTCGGCTACCCGAACCCGAACTGGTGGACCTCTGCCGACGGCACGACCTGCAGCTGATCCGGATCCTGCCCGGCGGAGCCGTCGGAGAGGGGGCGGACGCCGCCCCCGACGGGTGCGTGACGGCGACGGTGAACGACGCCAACGGCTCCGGACTGGCCGCCCTGGTCGCCGATCCGGGGATCGCCGTCGTCGTCCGGCCGGACCGGGTGGTCGCGTCGATCGGCCGTGCGCCGCACCTCCCGCCGCTGCCCTGGTCGATCCGGCCCGTTCCGATCCCCGCCACCTCCTCCACTCCCGTCTAGCCCGACCTCTCACGAAGGACATGCCATGTTCACCACCCTCTCGATCCTGCTCGCGGCGATCTGCTTCCTGCCGTCGACAGCGAAACTCACCGCTCAGCCCGCGATGCAGGCCTCCGCCGAGCATTTCGGCGTGGAATGGTCCCGGTACCGGTTGATCGGCGTCGCTGAGCTCGCCGCCGGGTTCGGCGTCCTCGCCGGACTCTTCTGGCACCCTCTCGGCGTGGCCGCCGCCACCGGTATGGCGGCCCTCCTCGGCGGCGCCCTCCTCATGCACGCGCGCGCCGGAGACAGCCCGAAGCACATGGCCGCGGCCATCGTCAGCCTGCTCGTCACGCTCGCGTACCTCGCTGTCGCGGTGGTCACGTCATGAGCGCGACCACGACACCGGGCCCGACCACGGGCTCCCTCTCGTCCGAGGACGACGTCGCCGCCCCTCTCGACGCGCTGCTCGTCGAAGCCGCGCTGGGCCCGATCCGCCGCTTCGCCCCGGACCTCTCGACGGCCCGGCTGCTGGCCTCGCTCGCGACCCGCCCCACCGTGTCCGTCCGCCGGCTGGGCTCCCTCACGGCCGGGCTCGCGCAGATCGCTATCGGGACGTCGACGGTCACGCCCTCGCGTCGTGACAGACGCTTCGCCGACGAGGCGTGGATGACCAATCCCGTGCTACGCCGGTGCGTCCAGGCCTACCTGGCCACCGGCCAGACCGCCGAGCGCCTCGTGGCGGACGCCGAGCTCGACTGGCGCGACGACCAGCGCGCCCACTTCCTGCTGGAGAGTTGGCTCGAGGCCGTCGCCCCGAGCAACATCCCACTCCTCAACCCCGCCTCCGCCAAGGCGGTCATCGACACCGGCGGTCTGAACGTCGCCCGGGGGCTCGCCGCCTTCGTGACGGACATGGCGTCGGCGCCGCGGATCCCTGAGATGGTGGACAGCGATCCGTTCGAGATCGGGCGCAACATCGCCGCCACACCCGGCGCCGTCGTCCTGCGGACGAAGGTCTTCGAGCTCATCCGCTACACGCCCCAGACGCCGACGGTCCGTGCCGTGCCCGCGCTGTTCGTCCCCCCGACGATCAACAAGTTCTACGCGATCGACCTCGCCCCGGGCCGGAGCATGGTGGAGTACCTGGTCCGTCAGGGCCAGCAGGTCTTCGTCATGTCCTGGCGGAACCCGCAGGCCGTGCACGCGGACTGGAACACCGACACGTACGTGCAGGCCGTCCTTGAGGCTCTGGACGCCACCGAACGGCTGGCCGGGGCGGAGCAGGTGGCCCTCACCGGCATCTGCTCGGGTGGGATCCTCGCCTCGCTGACCGCCGCCCACCTCGCGGCCACCGGACAGCAGGACAGGCTGGCCGCGTTCTCCCTGCTCGTCACGGTGCTCGACAACGAACGGGCAGGCCTCGCGGCGGCCGTGGTGGGCCCGCGCACGGCGGAGGTGGCGAAGCGGGTGTCGCGGCGCCGGGGCTACCTGGACGGCAGCGCCCTCGCCGAGGTCTTCGCCTGGCTCCGCCCCGGTGACCTCGTCTGGAACTACTGGGTGAACAACTACCTGCTCGGCCGGAAGCCGCCGGCCTTCGACATCCTGTTCTGGAACGCCGACACGACCCGGATGCCGGCAGGCCTGCACGCGGACTTCATCGACATCGCCATGGAGAACCGGTTGACCCGGCCGGGCGCTCACATGGTGCTGGGCGTCCCCGTCGACCTGTCCGCGGTCACGGTCGACGCCTACGTCGTCGCCGGCATCAAGGATCACATCACCCCGTGGCAGAACTGCTACAGCACGACCCAGTTGCTCGGGGGCGCGAGCAGGTTCGTGCTGTCGACCAGCGGCCACATCGCCGCGCTGGTGAATCCTCCGGGCAACCCGAAGGCGACGTTCCAGACCGGCAAGGACAACCCGGCCGACCCCGGGTCGTGGCTCCGCACGGCGGAGTCCCGCTCCGGGAGCTGGTGGCCCGACTTCGACAGTTGGCTCGCCGAACGTTGCGGCAGTTCCGTCGAGGCTCCGGAGCTTCTCGGCGGTCACGGCCTCGAGCCCCTCGCCGAGGCGCCGGGCACCTACGTCTTCGAGACCTGAGGCAGACCGTCATGGGCAGCGAGACGATCGGCCGATCACGCGGCACCGACTTCTTCAAGATCGCGGAGCAGCTCACGCCCGCGGAGTACGCCATCTGGGAGCGGGTCCGGGGCTTCGTTGACGACGAGGTGCTTCCCGTCATCAACGACTACTGGGAGCGGGCCGAGTTCCCGAGGTCGCTGGTCCAGCGGCTGGGGGCGCTGGGTCTCGTCGGAGACGGCATCCATGGCTACGGCTGCCCCGACCTCAGCCCGCTCGCGACCGGCCTGGTCCACATGGAGCTCAACCGCGGCGACGGCAGCGTCGGCACCTTCCTCGGCGTCCAGGCCGGCTTGACCATGCGCTCCATCGCGATGCTCGGCTCGGAGGACCAGAAGCAGCTCTGGCTCCCGCGCATGGCGCGCCTGGACGCGATCGGCGCGTTCGCACTCACCGAGCCCTCGCACGGCTCGGACGCGGTGGCCCTGGAGAGCACGGCTCGCCGCGACGGGAACAGCTGGATCATCGACGGCGTCAAGAAGTGGATCGGCAACGGCACCATCGCCGACGTCGTGGTCATCTGGGCCCGCGACGTCGGCGACGGCCAGGTCAAAGGCTTCCTCGTCGAGCCGGAGACCCCGGGGTATCAGGCGACGAGGATCGAGGGCAAGGGCTCGCTACGGTCGGTGTGGCAGGCCGAGATCCAGCTCGACGAGGTCCGTGTCCACGAGAGCAGCCGGTTGCCCGGTGCGCGGAGCTTCAAGGACACCGGTCGCGTCCTCGCGGGCACCAGGAGCGCGGTCGCGTGGGGAGCTCTCGGGCACGCCACCGCCGGCTACGAGATCGCTCTGGAGTACTGCCTGCAGCGCACGCAGTTCGGAAAGCCCCTGGTGTCGTTCCAACTCGTCCAGGACCGGTTGGTCAAGATGCTGGCCGAGGTCTGCTCGCTGCAGCTCTACTGCCTGCGACTTGCGCGGCTTCAGGACGAGGGTCAGCTCACCGACACCATCGCCGCCCTGGCGAAGATGAACAACACGTGCCGGGCGAGGGAGGTCCTCGCCACCGCGCGCGACCTGCTCGGCGGCAACGGCATCCTGCTCGACT
>JBKPQU010000178.1:0-11336 GCA_046734255.1 Actinomycetota bacterium | reverse complement strand
CTGACCCGCACCGACGCGGACCGTGTGACATCGCGGGCATCCGGCGCGCTGACGCAGCGTAGGCATGGCGGGTGCGCGCGCAGTGCCGCGCACGATCGCAGACCGGGAGGTCCTGGTGAGCCGAGTTGCCGTGGTGAGCGGCGCGGCCAACGGTCTCGGGCGGGTCTTCAGCGGCGCGCTGGCGGCGTCCGGCATCGATGTTGCCGGCGTGGACGTCGCCGACCTGGCGGTGACCGAGAAGAAGGTCGCCTCCGAGGGCGCGCGGTTCCTTCCGATCACCGCCGACGTCACTGACCCGGATGAGATGCAGCAGGCTGCCCGGTACGCGGCGGCCGAGCTCGGCGGCATCGACATCTGCGTGTGCAACGCGGGCGTGTATCCGGTGATCCCGTTCGAGGACACCACGGTCGAGGACTGGCGACGCGTCATGAGCGTCAACCTCGACGGCACGTTCTACCTCACTCGCGCCGCGCTTCCGTACCTCAAGCGGTCCGCGGCGGGGCGGATCGTCCTGATCGCCAGCGCGGTCGTGTGGCTCGGGCCGCCCGGCATGGTCGCCTACACCGCGTCCAAGTCGGCGCTGATCGGATACGCCCGGGCGCTGGCCAGCGAGCTCGGGCCGTTCGGGATCACCGTGAACGCGATCACGCCGAGCATGATCCCGACCGAGACGGCGATCAGCACCGGGGTGACCCGCAACCTGGACCGCGTCGTCGCCGGCCAGGCGATCGGCCGCGCGCAGCAGCCGGAGGACCTCGTCTCGACCCTGCTGTACCTCTGTGACCCGGCCAGCACGTTCGTGACCGGGTCCGCGATCAACGTCGACGGCGGCTTCGCCAAGCACTGACGACCGCGCGCGGCGCCGGGACGATCGGTCAGCGCAGCCGGTCGAGCCACGTCTGCGCCGCCCGGCAGACGTCGCTGGGCGTGCCCAGCCGAGTGATCTCGTCGATCGCGGCCTGCATCTCCTCAACCCGGCGTGCGGCGTGGGCCCGCGACCCCTCGACGAGCCGCTCGACCAGGGCAGGACCGGCGTGCGCCAGCTCCTCCTCGATCTGGGCGCGCAGCCAGTCCTCGCAGCCCGCGGCGGCGCCGGCCTCCAGGGACTCCAGCACGACTGCGGCCAGGCCCTTCATGAACACGCTGCGCAGCAGCTTGCGCCGCGCCGCCGTCCCCACCGGCCCTGCAAGCACCTCGACCGGCGCGCCGAGCCGTCCGAGGTGGTCGGCCAGCATCCGCGCCCCGGGACCGCACACCGCCAGCGGGGTGGCGGCGCCGCTCCGGGGGACCGGCGCCAGGACCGCGACGTCGGCCACGTGGACGTCGCGACCGTGCAGGGTGCGCTCGACCTCTCGCTTGGTTTCGGGAGGGCAGGTATTGAGGTCGGCGTAGCAGGCGCCTGGCGCGAGGTGGTCGGCGACCGCCTCGGCGGTGCCCACCGCCGCCCGGCATCCCGTCAGGACGAGCACCAGCTCCGCGCCGCGGACCGCCGCGATCGCCGAGGGGACGCGCCTGACGCCGTCCGGGGTGCCGGCATCCGCGGGGTCGTAGCCGTCGACCGACCAGCCTGCTCGTGCGAGGTCCCGGGCGTACCGCCGGCCGGCCTCGCCCAGGCCGAGAACGGCTGCACGCATCGGCGACTCCAGCATCGGCGACTCCGCTCACGCTGAGCCGCACACCGCCGCAGGCAGGAGCGGCGTCCGGAAATCTACGGGCACGGGAGGATTGGCGCAACAAGTGTCGCCAAGATGATTGCCAATCGAACGCCAGGTACCTAGGCTGCCAGCGGTCGAGGGAGGAAGCCGATGTCCGAGGCGGTCGGGCGTGGATCCCGAGGAGGCGTCCCCGGGAAGGACGCCGTGGTCGAGGCGGTCCGCGCGGGGATCAACGCCGGCGAGCTGGTTCCCGGCCAGCGCCTGGTCGAGGGCGACCTCGCGGCCACCCTGCGGGTCACGCGGGCCAGCGTGCGCGCGGCGATCGCCGAGCTTGCCGCCGAGGGACTGCTCGAGCGGGTGCACAACCGCGGCGCCAGGATCCGGGCGGTGTCGGTCGCCGAGGCGGTCGAGATCACCGAGTGCCGGATGGTCCTCGAGGGGCTGTGCGCGGCCAAGGCCGCGGCCTCGGCCACCGCCGAGGACATCGCCGAGGCGCGCAGGCTGGGCGACGAGATGGCCGACGCGGTCGCGGCGGGGGAGTTGCTGCGGTACTCCGACCTCAACCACGAGCTGCACACCCTCGTCCGGCGGGTGTCTGGCCAGACCGTGGCCACCGCACTGCTGGAACGGCTGAACGCACCGCTCGTGCGCCACCGCTTCCGGCTGGCGCTGCGCGCCGGGCGCGCCCAGGAGTCCCTGCCCCAGCACCTGGCGATCGTCGCGGCGATCGCCGGGCGCGACCCCGAGGCGGCGGAGGCCGCCACCCGCGCGCACCTGGCCGGCGTCGTGCTGGCGCTGCGGGCCGAGGAACGGATGCGCTCGAGGGCGGCCCGGGTGCTGGCATGAGCGGAGTCGTCGTCACCGGGTGCCCGCGCGCCGACCTCGCCGATGTCGACCGGCTGGCCGGGTACGGCGTGGCCACCGTGCACGAGGCGATCGGCCGGGCCGGCTACCTGGGAGCCCACCTGCGCCCGATCCTGGACGGGCTGCGGATCGGCGGCACCGCCGTCACGGTGCTGTGCCAGCCGGGGGACAACCTGATGATCCACGTCGCGGTCGAGCAGTGCCGGGCCGGGGACCTCCTCGTCGTCACCACCACGTCGCCGTCGACCGACGGGATGTTCGGCGAGCTGCTGGCCACGGCGGTTCAGGCGCGGGGGGTGCGCGGCCTGGTGATCGATGCAGGCGTGCGGGACGTCGCCGACCTGCGCCGGATGAGGTTCCCCGCGTGGTCGCGGGCGATCAGCGCGCAGGGCACGGTGAAGGCCACCGCCGGTGCGGTCAACGTGCCCGTGGTGATCGGCGGCCAGGTGGTGCGGCCGGGTGACGCCGTCCTGGCCGACGACGACGGGGTGGTCTGCGTGGCAAGGGGGCAGATCGCGGCGGCGCTCGAGGCCTCGGCGGCCCGTGCCGCCGCGGAGGTGGAGGGCCGTGCGGCCTTCGCCGCCGGGCAGCTCAGCCTCGACCGATACGACCTGCGGCCCCGCCTGATCGAGCTGGGCATCCGCTACGTCGGCGCCGAGGACGCCGGGCGGGACGAGGGGGCCGGCGGCTAGGACCGCGGGCGCTCGTCCACGATCCGCTTCATCTTCCCGGCCGACCGTTCGACGCCCTGCGGCTCGGCCACGTCGACGGTCACGCTGACGCCGAGGGAGCCCTTGACCAGATCGGCGAGCGTGGTACCCGCGGCCGCCGCCGCGACCGGGTCGACGTCGGGGCGGCGCTCCACGCGCACCACCAGGTCGTCCAGCCGGCCCTCGCGGCGCAGCACGCACTGGAAGTGCGCGGTCAGCTCCGGGGTGCGAAGGATGAGCTCCTCGATCTGGGTCGGGAACACGTTCACCCCGCGCACGATCATCATGTCGTCGCTCCGCCCGGTGATCTTCTCGATCCGGCGCATCGGGCGGGCCGTGCCGGGCAGCAGCCGGGTCAGGTCGCCGGTGCGGTAGCGGATCACCGGCATGGCCTCCTTGGTGAGCGAGGTGAAGACCAGCTCACCCCTCTGCCCGTCCGGCAGGACCTCGCCGGTGACCGGATCGACGATCTCCGGGTAGAAGTGGTCCTCCCAGACGTGCGGCCCGTCCTTGGTCTCCACGCACTCGTTCGCCACCCCGGGCCCGATCACCTCCGACAGCCCGTAGACGTCGACCGCGTGCATGTCCAGGCGCTGCTCGATCTCCGCGCGCATCTGGTCGGTCCACGGCTCGGCGCCGAGGATGCCGACCTGCAGCGACGTCGTCGCGGGGTCCACCCCCTGCCGCTCCAGCTCGTCGAGGATCGCCAGGAGGTAGGAGGGGGTGACCATGATGATCTCGGGCTGGAGGTCGCGGATCAGCAGCGCCTGCCGCTCGGTCATCCCGCCGGAGACCGGGATCACCGTGCAGCCCAGCGCCTCCGCGCCGTAGTGGGCGCCCAGGCCGCCGGTGAACAGCCCGTAGCCGTAGGCGATGTGCACACGGTCGCCGGCCCGGCCGCCGGAGGCGCGGATCGAGCGCGACATCACCTGTGACCAGGTGCCGATGTCGCCGGCGGTGTAGCCGACCACGGTCGGCCGCCCGGTCGTGCCGGACGACGCGTGCACCCGGATCACCTGCTCGCGCGGGACGGCGAGCATCCCGAAGGGGTAGTTCTCCCGCAGGTGATGCTTGGTGGTGAACGGGAAGCGGGCGAGGTCGGCCAGCTCGCGGCAGTCCTGCGGACCGACGCCGGCCGCCTCGAAGGCCTTGCGGTAGTGCGGCACGCGGTCGTACGCGTGCTGGAGCGACCAGTGCAGGCGCTTGAGCTGCAGCTCCCGCAGCTCCTCGGTCGAGGCGCGCTCGATCGGTTCCAGCGTCTCCGGCGGCGGCGTCCGGTCCTGCATGCCGCCCAGCCAATCACGCCCGGCGGGTCAGCGGACCGGATCGGGTGGCTCGCCGGGGGAACCGCCCTTCCAGAAGGCCTCCCTCGTCGGGGTGTGCACCGCGACGGCAGGTTCGGCAAGCGATGCCAGCACCGCCTCGCAGTGGCGCCAGAGCTCCTCGAGCTCCGATCCGCCGACCGCGCGGGCGGACGCCGTCAGCTCCTCGGCGAGCAGGTGCAGTCGCTGCACCTGCGGGGTGTGCAGTCCGGCCGCCGTCAGCTCGGCGACCAGCGCCGACAGCCGCGCGCCGAGATCCGCCAGCCAGGCAGAGCGCCGGGCCCCGGTCCCGCCCGCCAGCTCGCGCAGGCGCCGCAGCTCCTCCTGGAGCCTCGAGCGGATCTCCTCGGGCAGCTGCGGCGCGGGGGACGGCGCCCGCTCGGCCCCGAGGATCCGCCGCATGGCCATCCGGCCGGAGCCCCGGGCCGGCCGCCCCGCCATGGCCGGCGTCATCCCTCCGGCGAACCGCAGCGCCGTGCCCGGCGCGGGGTGGGCGAACCCGGTCCCGGCCAGCATGTCCCAGCCCGCGGCGGGCTCCACCGGCTGCAGCACCCGGTGCGTGGGCGTTCCCCCGGCGACCACCTCGGTGTCCACGGCCACGAACGCCGTGAACCGGCACAGCACGCCGTGCCGGAGCGAGGTCGCGACGATGTCCTGCTCGAGGTGCACGGCGCCGGTCGCGTAGGTGTCCTCGAGGTCGCGCAGGTGCGCGCGGGCCCAGATCGCGGTCATCGTCGCGCCCTCGGCCTGGCTCACGGTCGTGACCGGCACCTCGGCCGACCAGTCCTCGCCGCCCGAGGTCCGTGCGGTCACGCGCACGTGCGTCACGCCGTCCGGGCCGGACCAGCGCCCGGTGATCACCAGCGGGACGCCGGGGAAGAGGTCCGCGGGCCGGGCCGGCGACATGCTCGCCCCGTCGACCGGCGCTCCGTCCAGCCGGACGCCGGTCAGCAGCGGCGCCCCGATCCTGCGGTGGATGGCCTCGGCCGCCTCCTCCAGCCGGTCCTCGGACTCGACCAGCTCGCAGCGACCGCCCGCCGCGGCGGCCAGCCGGGCGAGGAAACCGGCGTTGACCGCCTGGTCGATGCCGATCGCGTGCAGCCGGACGCCGCCGCCCAGCGGGCCCGCCAGATCGCGCAGCAGCTGGTCCTCGTTGGCCACCTGGCCGTCGGTGACCAGTACCAGCACGCGGTCGCGAGCGGCGTCGGGGGCGCGCTCGGTGAGTAGCCCGAGAGCCTGCACGAGTGCCGGCAGGATCTCGGTCCCGCCGCGGGCGTCGAGCCTGGCCAGGTGCTCCACCGCGCGGTAGCGGTTCCGGTCGCTGCCCTCGGACAGGCCCGCCGGCAGGTCGCGCGGCCACTCCACCTCGTGGTCGAAGCCGAGCACGGCGAACCGGTCTGCGGTGGTGAGCGTGTCGACGATCCGCGCGGCGGCCCGGCGGGCGGCGACCATCTTCCAGCCGCGCATGCTGCCCGAGCGGTCCAGCAGGAGGACGACGTCGCGGCCGCGCGGCGTCCGGCCCGGCCCCGGGTCCGGTGGGAGGACGGTGAGCCGGAAGGTGCCGTCCCCGACCGACAGCGCGGTCGCTCCGGCCGGGTCCCGGCCGTGGCGGAGGCGCAGGACGAAGTCCCGGTCGACCCGCTCGCCGGGCCGGATGCTGATCCGGTCGCCCTCCTGGACGACGGCGTGCAGGCTCGACCGGACGCCCTCCAGCGGGAGCCCGGCCGGGTCGACGTCCACGTCGATCGACAGCCGGACCGGGTTGGGCACGCCGGGCAGCAGCACCGGCGGGCTGATCCGTGAGGCGTCCGGCACGGCGTCCGTGTCGGGCTCGACGCCGGCTCCGACGGGAGCGCCCGGCAGGGGGTTGCCCGGGACGTACCGCGGCGCCACGACCAGGGGGAACCGGAAGGTGGCCTCACCGTCCTCGTACGGCAGCGGCTGGACCAGGGAGAGCCGGACGGTGACCTGCTCGCCGGGCACGATGTTGCCGACCCGCAGCGTGAACACCTCCGGGCGCTCCTCCTCGGCGATCGAGGCGCGCCGGCCCTCGGCGAGCGCCTGCTCGTAGTCGGCGCGGGCCTGCGCACGCTCCTTCAGCTGCGCGACCACGACGCGGCCCGCTGCCTCCATCCGCATCCCGGTCACCGCCGCGCGGCTCGGGAGGGGGAAGACGTAGGTCGCCTCCAGCGGCTCGTCGTACGGGTTGTGGAACCCCTGCGTGACCTCGACGCCCGCGGCCAGGCCGGTGATGCCGGCGCGCACGGCGATCTCGGTCAGGGGCAGGTTGCCGCGCGGCGTGCTCAGGGCCCCGAAGCCGGTGTCCTCCTCGATCACGTTCGGCTCGCCGGGTGGCAGCGGCTGGATGGCGAGGGTCATCGTCGTGGTCCCTTCTCCTGGCCGGGTCGGCCGGCGGTGCGTTCGAGCAGATCGAGCAGCGGCCGCGCCGCACTGCGCAGCGCCTCGGGATCGATCGCCGGGCCGGATGTGTCGAGCAGCAACGTGACCCCGGGCGCGAGCCGGACGGCGCGCGGTTCGAGCGCGGTGCCGTCGCCCCGCGAGTCGGGGAGCGCAGCCCAGAAGCGAACCGGCGCAGCCGCTCGCTGATCATGGGCGAAACGGTGTTCTGCGCGCGCCGAACCACCATCTGCTCCATGATCAGCGCGGTCACCGGCGATCGACGCCAGCGTCGAGGTGGTCGCGCCGAGCAGCTCGGTCTGGATCTCGGCCAGCGAGCGTCCCTCGGCCTGGCGGCGCTTGATCGCCACCAGCTGCAGCAGGTGCCGCTCGCCGTAGAGGGCCTGCCGCCCGCGCATCGCCAGCGGCGGATCGACCAGGCCACGGGTGATGTACCAGCGGATCGCCCGGGCGTTCGGCAGGTCGCGCACCCGGGCGGTGGGCGCGCCGGGGTAGCCGTCGGCCAGGCTCTGCGCGACCCGGTCCGTCAGCTCCTCGAGCGTCAGCAGCGTGTGCTCCACCCGTGCAGCGTCGCATCCAGTACTGACACTGTCAATATGACACTGTCAAAGAAATGGGGCGGTCGGGCACGATCTCAGTCGAGCAGTGCCTGGTAGATCATCTGCCGGAGCTGGGTGCGCAGGGGGTACGTGCTGCTGGGCAGGAGCTGGGTGAGGAAGACCGCGGTGAGCTGCTCGGCCGGGTCCACCCAGAAGAACGTGCTGGCGGCGCCGCCCCAGTGGAAGTCGCCGACGCTGCAGAGCGTCCCGACCCGGACGGGGTCCAGCACCACGCCGAACCCGAGGCCGAAACCGACGCCACGGAGGGGGGTCTCGGCGAACAGCGGGCGGCCGAACGTGTCGAGGTCTGCGCCACCGGGGAGGTGGTTGCGGGTCATCAACGCCAGCGTGCGCGGGCCGAGCAGGCGGACGCCGTCCAGCTCGCCGCCGCGGAGCAGGAACTGGGTGAAGCGGTGGTAGTCCGCGAGCGTCGAGACCAGGCCGCCACCGCCGCTGAGCAGGCTGGGCCTGTCCACGACGTACCTGCCGACCTCGTCGCCGGGCGCCATCCCCCCGCCCGGGGCGGCGAGGTACAGCCGGGCGAGCCGATGCGCGTCGGTCGGCGGGACCGAGAAGCCGGTGTCCCCCATCCCGAGCGGTTCGAGGATCCGCGTCCGGAAGACGTCGTCGAGCGACGACCCGGTGAGAACCTCGACCACGCGGCCGAGCACGTCGGTGGCGACGGAGTAGTTCCACGACGTGCCGGGCTGGAAGACGAGGGGCAGCCTCGCCCAGTCCTCGACCGCCGCAGCCAGATCCGTCCCCTCCGGCCAGGCCCAGTCGAAGCCCTTGGCCCGCATCATCGCGTCGACCGGGTCATGGCGGTGGAAGCCGTAGGTGAGGCCGGCGGTGTGGGTGAGCAGGTGCCGCACCCGTACGGGCTCGACCGCGGGCACGGTCACCGCCTTGAGGTCCGTGCCGCCGGTGAACACCCGGACGTCGGCGAAGGCCGGCAGGTAGCGGCTGACCGGGTCGTTGAGCTCGAAGGCTCCCTCCTCGTAGAGCATCATCGCGGCGACCGAGGTGATCGGCTTGGTCATCGAGTAGATCCGGAACAGCGTGTCCGTCTCCACGGGCAGGCCGTCCTCGACGTGGCGACGGCCCGAGGCGTGCAGGTGCACCACCCGGCCGTGCCGGCTGACCAGCAACGACCAACCGGGGAGGCGCCCGTCGGCGACGTAGCGGTCCAGCACCCCGTTCACCCGGGCCAGCCTCGCGTCGTCGAACCCTGCCTCGCGCGGATCGACCTCGACCGTCAGCTCACCCACGGCACCTCCCGGCCTGCTCGGCAGGCAGCGCCCGACCGCCGTACGGCCGGGCGTGCTCTGCCTGCAACGCTAGCGCCGGTCCTTCGGGTCCTCAGCTGGTGATGGACGCGACGCCCTGGCTCAGGTCGTACACGGTGACGCCGTCCACCGTCTGGGCGGTGAAGTTCTGTTCCACCCACGCGGTGATCTGCTGCCCGTTCGAGCTGCCGCCGTTCGCGGCGCCGATCCTGGACCCGGAGATGAAGTAGTGGATCCTGCCGGTGCTGACGTACTGCTCGAACTGGGCCAGGGTCGGTGACGGGTCGCTACCGTTGAATCCGCCGATCGCCATCACGGGCTTCTGGCTGGCCAGCTGGTACCCGGCCGCATTGTTCGACCCGACCGTGGCCGCCGCCCAGGTGTAGCTGGCCGCGTCCTGCTCGAGCATGCTGACCAGCTGCGCCGACGGCCGGCTGCCGAACAGCAGCCCGCCCGCGCCGCCGCGGCCCTGCTGGCCGCCGGTGAAGCCGCCGCCCTGCGGACCGCCCCGGAAGCCGAACCCGCCCTGCGGACCGGCCTGGAACCCCGGCTGGCCGCCGGGGAAGTTGCCGCCGTTGCCGCCGAACCTGTTGAGGCCGTTGAAGCCGCCGGGGGGCCGGCCGAACGCACGGCCACCCGGGCCGAAGGCGTTCGCGACCGCGGGCCCGGCGCTGACGATCGCGCCGGTGTGCGGGGTGGCCGCGGTGTTCAGCGAGTACGCGAGCGGACCCGCCAGCGCCGCGACGATCGCGGTGCCCGCCACGGCCAGGCGCGCCGTCCGGGGCAGCCGGCCGACCAGTAGGAGTCCCGCGGCCGCGGCCAGCCCGGCGAGGAGCACTGCGTAGCGCAACCACGGGTGCCAGTCCGGGCTGCGGGCCAGCAGGAGGTACGACCACACCGCGGTGATCGCGGTTGCGCCGCACAGCGCGACCATGGCCACCGGCTCCCGCCGGCGCCGCCAGGCGACGGCCACCCCGGTGCCGACCAGGCCGGCCACCGCGGGCGCGAGGGCGACGGTGTAGTACGGGTGGAAGATGCCGCGCATGAGGCTGAAGGTGGCCGCGGTGACGACCAGCCACCCGCCCCAGAGCAGCAGCGAGGCGCGGGTCAGGTCGGTGCGCGGTGCCCGGCGGGTCAGCCACAGCCCGGCCAGCAGGAGGATCAGTGCGGCGGGAATCAGCCAGGAGATCTGCCCCCCGACATCGCCGGCGAACATGCGGGCGATGCCGGTGGCTCCCCACATCGACGTGGGTCCGCCACCACCGCCGGCAGCGCCGAACCGCCCACCGGTGACGCTGCCGACCTCATCGCCGGTGAGGCGGCCGAAGCCGTTGTAGCCCAGGGTCAGCTGCAGGATGCTGTTGTTCTGCGAGCCGCCGATGTACGGGCGGTACTGCGCCGGCGTGAGCTGGACGATCGCCACCCACCATCCCGCGGTCGCGACCATCGCGGCGCCGCCGATCAGCAGGTCGCGGATCCGCCGCGTCAGCCGGACGGGCGCGGCGATCAGGTAGACCAGCGCGAAGCCCGGCAGGACGAGCAGGACCTGCAGCTGCTTGGTCAGGAACCCCGCCCCGATCAGCGCGCCGGCGAGCACCAGCCAGCGCAGCCGCGCGGCCTCCGTGGCACGCAGGACGGCGTAGGCGGCGATCGCCATCACCAGCGTGAGCAGGGCGTCCGGGTTGTTGAACCGGAACATCAGCGTGGCCACGGGGGTGAGGGCCATCACCGCCGCCGCGAGCAGGCCGGCGTACGCCGTGAACCTGCGGCGGACGGTCGCGTAGACCACACCGGTGGTGGCGACGCCCATCAGCGCCTGCGGGACCAGGATGCTCCACGAGCTCAGGCCGAAGATCCGCACCGAGGCCGCCATCACCCACAGCGAGGCCGGCGGCTTGTCCACGGTGATCGAGTTGCCCGCGTCGGAGGAGCCGAAGAAGAACGCCTTCCAGCTCTCCGAGCCCGCCTGGGCGGCGGCGGAGTAGAAGGAGTTCGCCCATCCGGAAGCGCCGAGATCCCAGAGGTAGAGCACGCCGGTCGCGACGAGCAGGGCCAGGAGGGCGGGCCGCACCCACGCCGGGTCGGGGCTCCGGGGGGGTGCGGGCACCGGCCCGGTCGTGTCCGGCCGGGCCGGTGTGGTCGTGGTCGTCATGGCCCCACCGTGCCGGGCCCGGCTGGCCGGTCGGTGTGTGCGCCCTGTCCGCCTACTGTGCAGCCCGACGCCTGGGCCCCGGTCACGCCGCGATGCGGGCGGTCCAGCCGGCGCCGAGGACCACCTCGCCGTCGACCGCGACCAGCTGTGCCGGCACGCCGAGCGACCGTAGCCAGCACGGTGCCGCGTCGCCGCGGACCAGCGCGGCGGTGGAGTAGGTCGCCGCGAGCGTGCAGGCCGGGGCCGCCGTGGTGACGCTGCGCCACACCGCCCGTGCCGGCCGGCCCGTCCGCGGGTCGACCACCGGGTGCTCGCGGGCGTGCCCCTCCC
>JBKPQU010000177.1:0-18435 GCA_046734255.1 Actinomycetota bacterium | reverse complement strand
GCACGGCGTCGACGTCGTCCCCCGGCCCGACGGGCTGCCGCCCGGCGTGGGCTGGTCGGTGGCCTCACCGGCGGCGGACGGCTCGCGCCGCCTGCCGGACGACGTCCCGGCCGACGTGCTGGACGGCGCGCTCGTGCTGGGCTGGGAACTGCTGGACGTCGTCCCGTGCGCGATCCTCGAGGTGGACGGCGACGGCGTCCCGCGGACCGTCCTGGTCGATCGCGACGGCGTGGAGAGCCTCGGCGACCGGCCGGCGGCGGCCGAACTGGAGTGGTGTTCCCGCTGGTGGCCGCTGGCCGGCGCGGAGCCCGGTACCCGGGCCGAGGTCGGGACCGGCCGGGACGCGCTGTGGTCCGGGATCGTCACGGGTGTGCGCCGGGGGCTGCTGCTCGCCGTGGACTACGCGCACACCGCCGCACACCGGCCGCCGGCCGGCAGCCTGGCCGGCTTCCGTTCCGGGCGGCAGGTCCCGCCGGTGCCGAACGGCGGGTGCGACATCACCGCGCACCTCGCGGTGGATGCCACCGCGGCCGCGGCCGAGGCGGCGGGCGCCGGCCCGGCGACCCTGACGAACCAGCGGGAGGCGCTGCTCGCCCTCGGTGTCTCTGCCCGTGTGCCGGACCGCCGCGATTCATCGCACGGCGGGAGCCCCGCCGACCTGCTCGCCGACCTCTCCCGCGCGGGTCAGGCCGCGGAGCTGCTCGACCCCGGCGGTCTGGGCGGGTTCACGTGGTGCGCGCAGGGCGTGGCGATCGAGGTCCCGGAGGAGCTCATCGCGGTAGCGCGGCGGTGATCACGCTCCCCCTTCGGGGGCCACCGCCGCGGGAGCGCCGGCGGAACACCCAGATCCGCAGCAGCAGGAACCGCATCAGGGTGGCCGCCGCGTTGGCCAGCGTGAGCACGAGGATCTCCAGCCAGCGCGCGGGTGTCGGCGTCGCCAGGTGCAGGGCGGCCAGCGCGCCGCTGGTCAGGCCCAGCGCGAGGAGGAAGACGACCAGGCCCTGGATCTGGTGCCGGACGACGCCGGCCCGGCCGGTGACCCCGAACGTCAGCCGCCGGTTGGCGGCGGTGTTGCCGATGGCCGTGGCCAGCAGCGCGACCAGGTTGGCCGCCTGCGCCTCCATCCCGGTGCGCAGCACGACGTACAGCACCAGGTAGGCCACGGTGGAGGTCACCCCCACCGCCGCGAAGCTGATCACCTGCCGGGTCAGGCCCGGTGACACGCCCGCCACGACCGGCAGGGCGGAACCGTCCGCCGGCACCGCAGCGGCGACGGGCGCAGCGGCGGGGTGCAGCTGGGTCAGCGGCAGCCGGCCGGTGGCCAGCGCCCGGCCCAGCCGGGCGATCCCGCGCAGGTCGGCGATCGCGGTCGGGATCAGCTCCACCCGGGAGTCCGCGTCGTCCACCCAGTCGACCGGGACTTCGTGGATCCTCGCCCCGGCGCGCTCGGCGAGCACCAGCAGTTCGGTGTCGAAGAACCAGCCCGTGTCCTCGACCAGCGGCAGCAGGCGGTGGGCGACGTCGGCACGGATCGCCTTGAAGCCGCACTGCGCATCCGAGAATCCGGTGGCCAGGCTGGCCCGCAGCAGCAGGTTGTAGCAGCGGGAGATGATCTCCCGCTTGGGCCCGCGGACCACGCGGGAGCCGCGCGCGAGCCGGGTGCCGATCGCCAGGTCGGAGTGCCCCGACAGCAGCGGCGCCACCAGCGGCAGCAGGCCGGCCAGGTCGGTGGACAGGTCGACGTCCATGTAGGCCAGGACCGCGGCGTCCGAGGCCGACCAGACCTCGCGCAGCGCGCGGCCGCGACCCTTCTCCTCCAGCCGGACGGCGACCACCTCGGGGATCTGCCGGGCAAGCTGCCGGGCGATCACCGGGGTGGCGTCGGTGGAGGCGTTGTCCGCGATCGTGATCCGGTAGGAGTAGGGGAACCCGTCCCGCAGGTAGGCGTGCAGGCGGCGGACGCAGCGCTCGAGGTCGTCCTGCTCGTTGTGCACCGGCAGGACGACGTCGAGCACGGCCGCTCGTTCGGGGTAGCGCGCAGACCGCAGGACGTCGGGGTCCGGGACCGCGGTCAGCAGCGGCCGGGTCGCCGGACGGGTCCCGTCGATCTGATCGAGCCCGGCGTCCGCGGGATGATGCTCGGCGGTGCCCGCGGATGCGCTGATCATGCTCACAGCGTGCGCCGGCGCTCTGTCGTGGCGGTGTGCTCGGCCTGTGCGGCGACTGTGGGCCGCTCCTGCAGCTGCAGCGCCAGCTTCGGGCAGGCGTCGACCGCGCGTCTGGCGTGCTCCGCCAGCTCCCGCGGCACGACCGGGTCGCCGGACCCGGCGCGGGGCCGCGGGTATCCCCAGGGGTCGGCCTCGAGCAGCTCGGGGAGCAGCTCGATGCACATCCCGCGGCCGTCGCAGGCCGTCCAGTCGATCCGCAGCCGGGTCGCTCGCCGCCCGCGGCCACCCGCCCCGCTCGGGGTGCTGATGTCACTGCTCATGCCACACCTCCCTTCCGGCCGGCGTTGCCGACGTACGAGCGGCCAGGCATGCCCCGGACAGGTGGGCTCGGACCTCGGTCTCGAACACGCGCAGCGCGCTGGAGACCATCCGGGCGGTGCCGTCGGGGTGGTGGCAGGCGCCGCGCCCGCTGACCAGCTCGGTCAGCCGGTGCACCGCCGGCACCAGGCCGGCGTCCCGGCCGCGCCGCGCGAGCCGGGTGAGGACGTCGGCCATCGCCGGCAGCCCGTTCAGGCACGGCCCGCACTGCCGGGCGCTCTGCTCGGCGAGGTAGGAGGCGACCCGTGCGGTGAACTCCAGGCCGCAGGCCCGGGCGGGCAGCGCGATCACGACGCCGGCACCCGGGCCGGCTCCCCACGGTGCCAGGCCCTCCCGGCTGACCGCGGCGTCCAGGCCGCCGGCGGCCGGTAGCCACGTGCCGTGGTACCCGCCGACCAGCACTGCGGACAGCTCCTCGGACGGGCGGCCGGCCGCCGCCAGCAGATCTCCGAGCCGGACGCCGTACGGCGCCTCGACGACTCCGGGCGCCCCGACCGCGCCGCTGATCGTGGCGAGGAACGTGCCCGGCTCCCCCGGGGTGCCGGCCTGCCGGAACCACCACTCGCCGGCCCGCGCCAGCATCGCCAGGTGCGCCAGCGTCTCGACGTTCTGCACGAGCGTCGGCCGCCCGCGCACGCCGGCCTCGACCGCCAGCCGCTGCTTGAACCTGGGCAACGCGGGGCGGCCCTCCAGGCTGGCGATCACGGCGGACTCCTCCCCGGAGACGAATCCCTCCGGGGCCTGGTGCACCCGCACGGCGAACCGGTCCCAGCCGCTGCGCTCGCGTTCGGCCAGCGCCCGCCGGGCCGCCACCTCCGCCGGTCCCGCCTTGACGTAGAGGTAGACCTGCTCGGCACCGACCGCCTCGGCCGCCAGCTGCAGCCCGTCCAGCACCAGGTGCGGGCAGCGGGTCAGCAGCGTCGCATCCTTCCCGCTGGCCGGCTCGCTCTCGGCCGCGTTGCCGACCACGACCGGGCGCGCCCGGGACGCCACCGCGGTCAGCTTGCGCCACACGGGGAAGCCCGCACCGCCCCGGCCTTGCAGTCCCGAGCGCTCCGCCAGCGGGATGAGCCGGCCCGGCCCGCCCTGCCAGGGCAGCGGCCCGGCCCGGCGGTGGTGCTCGGCCAGGTCAGCCGCGGCCATCGCGAGCAGTCGCGGGGAGTCGTCCGGCCGGTCGGCCATGCCGTCCCAGGCGCCGCCGGGGCGCGAGCCGGTCATCGCCGCCATCACGAGCGCTCCCCGGCGCTCGCCGGCGGCGCGGTCCGGACGGCGGTCCATCCGGAGGTGGGCCGGCCGGCGAACGCCGTGGAGCTGCGCCATCCGACCAGCAGGAGCACCGCACCGGCGCAGGCGGCGGCGATCAGCCACAGCCAGGTCTGGCCGGCGTCGGTGCCGGTGCCCAGCGCGTGGAGCAGCGCCAGGGGCCAGGCGGCGTACGCCAGCCAGTGCACCGCGCGCCAGGCCCGCACGCCGAGCCGGTGCCGGGCCAGGCTGGTCACCACCAGGGCGAGGACGAGGTCCAGGCCCAGCGTGCCCAGGCCGAGCCAGAACGGCCGGTAGGCGCCGCGGAACGGCAGCACGAGGTCGGCCAGCCGCAGCTGCGCGTACGGGTCGAACAGCAGCGTGGTCACGTGCACGGCGAGCAGGACGACGGCGAGCAGGGCCGCGTTGCGGTGCAGCGCACCGAGCGTGAACCGCGGGAGGCCGGGCAGCGGCCGGCCTGACCGCGTGACGATGCCGAGGGCGACCACCAGGGTGAGCAGGACCAGGCTCACCACGCCGGTGCCCCTGCCGAGGTACCACAGGGCGTTGGTCATGCCGCCACCTCATCCTCGGGCCATCCGCCGACGGTGATCACGTCACCGCGGGCGCTGACCAGCCGCGCGGGCACGTTCAGCCCGTCCAGCCAGGACCGTGCCGGCGCGCCGCGGACCAGCGCGGCCGTGGTCAGGGTGTTCGCGTGGACGCAGCGCCGGGCGGCCGCCGTCACCGTGCGCCACACCGGCTCGGCCGGCCGCCCGGTGCTCGGGTCGATCACGTGGTGCACGCTGCGTGCACCAAGCCACCACCGACGCCGCAGCGTGCTGGACGTCGCGATCGCGTGCCCGGGTGCCAGCGTCACCGTGCAGCCGGGCTCCTGCGGCCCGTCCTGAACACGGATCCGCCATCCGCCGTCCGGACCGTCGCCCGCGGTGGCGATGTCGCCCCCGAGGCTGACCAGCACGCCGGTGCCGAGGTCGTCCGCGACCTGTCGCGCGCACAGGTCGGCGGTGTACGCCTTCGCGGTCGCACCGAGGTCGAGGATCGTGCCCGCGGGCAGGCTCAGCGTCCGGCCCTCGAGCCGGACCCGCCGCCAACTCGGGCGGCGCCGCAGCGTCACCCGGGGCGCGGCCTGCGGGACGGCGCGCAACTCCTCGATGTCCCGGTCGTAGCCGATCGCGTGCAGGTCCTCGCCGATCGTGGGGTCGACGTCCCCGTCGGTGCCCCGGGCGGCGTCCAGCGCGATCTCGATCAGCTCGGCGAGCAGCGGGCTGACCGTCTGCGGTCTGCCGTCGCCGCCGCTGGTCCGGTTGACCTCGGAGTCGACCCGGAACCGGCTGGCCACGGCGTCGACCTCGGCCAGCCGCCGCTCCACCAGCTGCCTGGCGGCGCGCAGCCGGTCCGGCCGGGTGACCACCAGGCGCGCGGTCGTGCTCCACACGGGCCACTGGGCCGCGTCCTGGCCCTGGGTCTGGCTCTGGCTCACCGGGATCACGACCCGGAGCTCGTCGCCTGGGCCGAGCCGCTGCCCGAAGCGACGGTGGTGGAGTCGCCGGAGCTGCTCGAGCTGCTCGTGCTGCTGGAGCTGCTCGAACCGGTCGAGCTGCTCGAGCTCGATCCCGAGCCGCTGTCCGAGCCGGTGGCGACGCAGGCGGACAGGGCGACGGTGCCCGCCACGGACGCGGCGATCAGCGCCACCGTCCCTGTCCTCACCGTGCGCAGGCCCTGGTCGCGCGAGTTCATGTGATCACTCCTGGGTGCTCGACAGCGCTTCGATCCGCCCACCCTGGCCAGGCCGCCGTTGCCCGCCCTGTGCCGCGCCTGTGCCCTGACTGTGTCCTGGACGTTGCACAACCGTTCTCAGTGCACAGGTGACTCACAGGAACACCCAAGGAAGCTCGCACAGACGATCCTCAGACTCACTCGTCATGAGAACTGTGAACGGCACTTCGCCGGGCGCGCGGCCGATCGGCCGCCAGGGCGCTCCGGCGGGCAAGGACGACCTCAAGCACCCCGACGGCTCGCCCGTACGGATCCTGGTCGTGGACGACGAGCCGTCTCTGACCGAGCTGCTCTCGATCGCCCTGCGGTACGAGGGCTGGCAGGTCCGCGCGGCATCCGGCGGTTCGGAGGCGATCCGGATCGCCCGGCAGATGCGCCCGGACGCCGTGGTGCTCGACATGATGCTGCCGGACATCGACGGGTTGGAGGTGCTGCGCCGCCTGCGCGCCCAGCTGGACGACGTCCCTGTGCTCTTCCTCACCGCGCGGGACGCGGTGGAGGACCGGGTCGCCGGGCTGACCGCCGGCGGCGACGACTACGTGACCAAGCCGTTCAGCCTGGAGGAGGTCGTGGCCCGGCTGCGCGGCCTGGTCCGGCGCACCGGCCGGCTGCTCTCGGCGTCCAACGCGGTGCTGACCGTCGGCGACCTCACCCTCGACGAGGACAGCCGGGAGGTCCGGCGCGGCGGCCAGCCGATCGCGCTGACGGCCACCGAGTTCGAGCTGCTGCGCTACCTGATGCGCAACCCGCGCCGAGTGCTGAGCAAGTCGCAGATCCTCGACCGGGTCTGGAACTACGACTTCGGCGGCCAGGCGAACGTCGTGGAGCTGTACATCTCCTACCTGCGCAAGAAGATCGACGCCGGCCGGCCGCCGATGATCCACACCATGCGCGGCGCCGGCTACGTGCTCAAGCCGGCGGAGCAGCCCGCCACGACCGGGTGATGACCGTGGCCTCCCGTGCCGGAGTGCCGGCGGGGGACGCCGCGGGACAGGGGTGGGACCGATGGGGCTGTCGACGCTGACCGGCCGCGTCCCGGCCACCTGGACCCTGCGTGCCCGACTGGTGGTCATCCTGGTCGCCGTCGTGGCGGCGGTCAGCCTGATCGTCGGCCTGGTCAGCGTGCTGTCGTTGAGCGGCTTCCTGAACCGACGCCTCGACGCCCAGCTCACCGACGTGGTCAACCGGACCAACACCTACCGGCCGCCCGACCCGGGTGAGGACGACTACGGGCGGTCGCGCTCCGGGCAGGGCCCTTCCTACTCGCCCTGCCCGGGCACGGACAGCGCCACGCTGTCGAACCTCCTCGGCCGGGGTGGTCTGATCCCGCCGGGCCAAGCGGCCGGCACGCTGCGCGCCGCCGTCGCGGGCGGTCAGGTGGTCCAGGCCGCGGTGCTGGACCGGAACGGCTGCCCGAGCCTGCTCACCCCCGAGCAGGCCGCCCCGCTGGCCACCCTCCCGGCCGACAACCACCTGCGCACGGTCGACCTGGGCGACCTCGGCGACTACCGGGTGATCGGGTGGCAGGCCCCCAGCGGGGAGACGTCGGTCAACGGCCTGCCCGCCGCCGACGTCCAGCAGACCGTCTACCAGCTCGCGCTGGTGATCACAATCGTCGCGCTGATCGCGCTGGCCGCGGCCGCGGCCGCCGGAGCGGTGATCATCCGTTTCGCGCTCCGTCCGCTGCACCGGGTCGCGGCCACCGCGGGCCGGGTCGCCGAGCTGCCACTGGAGCGGGGTGAGGTCGCCCTCGCCGTCCGCGTCCCCGAGCAGGACACCGACCCGCGCACCGAGGTCGGGCAGGTCGGCGCGGCGCTGAACAGGATGATCGGCCACGTCGGCCGTGCCCTGGTCGCCCGGCAGGCCAGCGAGGCAAGGGTGCGGCGGTTCGTCTCCGACGCGAGCCACGAGCTGCGGACGCCGCTGGCGTCGATCCGGGGCTACGCCGAGCTGACCCGGCGCAGCGGCGCCGAGGTCCCGGCCGAGGTGGCCTTCGCGGTGGCCCGGGTGGAGTCCGAGGCCCAGCGGATGACCGGCCTGGTCGAGGACCTGCTGCTGCTGGCCCGGCTGGACGAGGGGCGCCCGGTCGAGCGGCAGCCGCTGGACCTGTCCGAGCTGGTCGTGGTCACGGTCAGCGACGCGCGGGCGGCAGGCCCCGACCACCGATGGCACCTCGACCTGCCGGAGCAGCCCGTCACGGTGATCGGTGACCCCGCCCGCTGCCATCAGGTCGTCGCGAACCTGCTGGCGAACGCGCGCTCGCACACCCCGCCGGGGACCACCGTCCGGGTGGTGCTGCGCGCGCGCCCCGCGCCGGGACCGGCCGGCGGCGGCGAGGCGGTGCTGACCGTGACCGACGACGGTCCCGGGATCCCGCCCGCGCTGCTGCCCGAGGTCTTCGAGCGGTTCGCCCGCGGCGACAGCTCCCGCTCGCGCGCGGCCGGCAGCACCGGCCTGGGCCTGGCGATCGTGGCGGCCGTCGTCGAGGCGCACCACGGCCGGATCGAGGTCAACAGCCGCCCGGGCTGCACGACGTTCACGGTGCACCTGCCGCTGGCCGTTCCCCGGGCCGTCGAGCCCGCGGATTCGGGGGGCGTCAGCCCGGCGGCGGTGACGCTGGACCTGAGCGCTCCATCGGCCGCTCCATCGGCTGGTCTGTCGGCCGGTCGGTCGGCGGCTCGACGGGGGACTCCATCCACCGCTCCGGCCCGGCAGTGACCCGGGCGCGCCGGGCGCGCTCGCACTGCTCGTCCAGCAGGCGCGCGCCCACCGACGCGTCCAGGTGGCGGACCTGCGGGGTGACCGGCCCGGGCGTCGAGTGCAGGGCGAACGTGACCAGCCGCAGGCGGCGCTGCAGCAGGCCCTGGGACAGGCCGCAGCTCTGAGTGCGTGCGTGCGGGACGACGTCCAGGCGGCGGTGCAGCCGCCCGGACCGGGCGAGCAGGACCTGCTGGGTCGCCCGGAACCCCGTGCGCCGCCAGACCACCGGGTCCAGCCAGCGCGCCCGCTCGGGGCTGGCGGTGAAGCCGGCGTCGCCGCCGCTGCCGGACAGGCCGGCGTCCACGAGCTTGTGGGGGTCCTCACCGGACGGCAGCCCGAGGTCCGGGACGACGAGCGCGAACACCCGGATCGCGTCCTCCCGGGTGCCCACCGGCAGGAGCACGGACTCGGTGGAGTGCGAGTTGTCCCGGGAGCCGCCGTACCCGGCGACGTTCACCCTGACCGACCACCAGTCCGGCTTGCGCCACATCCACGGCTGGTCCAGACCGATCGCCTGCACCCGGCCCGGCGGCACGGTCTGCGCGCGCTGCTCGAGCAGGCCGTGGCGCAGCCGCAGCCCGTCCGGCGAGGTGGCCAGGCGGAACCCGAACCCGCCGCTGAACTGCCGCCAGAGCAGGCCGACGCTGCCGAAGACCACCGGGAGGAGGCCGGTGACGAGCCCGATCCGGCCGGTGGCCGCGATGGCGGCACCCAGCGCCACGATCGCGAAGCCGGTGACGACGGCGCCCGGGGAGAGCACCAGCGAGGCGATCAACCGGTTCAGCGGCACCTGGAGCACCTGGTGCTCCGGCGCCTCCGGGGCCTCGACGGTCTCGTAGCGCAGACCGGCCGCCCGCGCGAGGAGGTGGTTGCGCAGGCTGTTCGCCTGGGACTCGGTCAGATAGGACAGGGTGATCTTCGAGTCGGAGCCGCCGGCGACCTCCAGCGTGAGGCGGGCCAGCCCGACCAGCCTGGCGATGAAGGGCTGGACGACGTCCACCGCCTGCAGCCGGTCCAGCCGGGCCCGCCGCTGGCTGCGGACGATCACTCCGTGCCGGATCTCCAGGGCCTCCTCGGTCACCCGGAAGCGGGTCATCCGCCAGGACAGCACGGCCAGGCCGCCGCCCAGCACGAACAACGCCAGCACCACCGCGCCCCCGGCCAGGAGCCAGGTGGTCACATACCCCCGGAAGTCGGGCGGCACGTCGGACGGCACGTCGTGACCCTGCAGCGCGTCCTGCCCGAAGCCCTGACCGACGAAGATCAGGATGACCACCAGGGCCTGCCAGGAGGAGATCAGCGGGGTCAGCGGGTGGACCCGGTGCCACTGGCCGTCGGTGCCCGGTGGCCGCAGGTTCACAGCCCCGCCAACTGCGCCTCGCCGCGGGACGCGAGACGGTCCCGCAGCCGCGCAGCCTCGTCGGAGGGGACACCGGGGATCACCGCGTCGGTGCCGGCCGAAGCGGTGTGCAGCTGCAGCCGCGCGATCCCGACCATCCGGTCCAGCGGCCCGGCCTGGACGTCGACGTACTGCATCCGCCCGTACGGAACCACCACCAGGCTTCGCTGCATCACCCCGTGCCGAACCAGCAGGTCGTCGTCCCGCTCGGCGTAGCACCAGGCGCGCACCTGGCGCCCGATCAGCCACCAGCCCCAGACCGCCAGGGCCACCGGGACCAGCGCCGCGGCCCCCACGAACGGCTGGCCCAGCGCGATCGCCAGCACGACGAACGCCAGCACCGCGGGCACGGTGAAGGCCGAGAGCAGCACCCGGCGGGCGGTGGCCAGGCGGGGCGAGACCGGGGTCCAGGTCACGCCGTCCGGATCGAACGGGCCCGCGGGCGAGTTCATGGCGCCAGGATCCCACAGCGCGCCCCGCCCGCCTTGTGACGGCCGCCCCGGACCGCGGCTTCCGCGCCGAAACGCCGGGATCCTCACCGTGCCCCGATCGGCGCCAGGCCCGCGTGGCAGACTCGGCGCATGGACGTGCCGCCTGGGACGGATCGCGGCCGCTCCCACGGTCAGCACGAGGAACAGCAGGGGCGGCAGGGCGGGGTGGCGACCCAGACCCGGCAGCCCTCGCCGGTCGATTCCCCGCCGGGCGATTCCCCGCCGTTCGAGCCGCCGACCACCCAGCAGCTGACGGTCGGGGTCGGCGCCGGCGGTCTCGCGACGTCCGACATGGTGCTGAACATCGGCCCGCAGCACCCGGCCACGCACGGCGTGCTCCGGCTGCGGCTGACCATCGACGGCGAGCGCGTGGTCGCCGCCGAGCCCATCGTCGGCTACATGCACCGCGGCGCGGAGAAGCTGTTCGAGGTCAGGGACTACCGGCAGATCATCGTGCTCGCCAACCGGCACGACTGGCTGTCCGCGTTCGCGAACGAGCTCGGCGTGGTGCTCGCCGCCGAGCAGATGCTCGGGATGGAGGTCCCCGAGCGTGCGATCTGGGCCCGCACGCTGCTGGCCGAGCTCAACCGGGTGCTGAACCACCTGATGTTCCTCGGCGCCTACCCGCTGGAGCTCGGGGCGATCACCCCGGTGTTCTACGCCTTCCGGGAGCGCGAGGAACTGCAGGCCGTGATGGAGGAGATCTCCGGCGGCCGGATGCACTACATGTTCAACCGGGTCGGCGGGCTGAAGGAGGACCTTCCGGCCGGCTGGCTGAACCGCGTGCTGGCCGCCGTCGGCGGTGTACGCCGGCGGCTGCCGCAGCTGGAGTCGATGCTGGTCGGGAACGAGATCCTGCGGGCACGCACCCGCGGGGTGGGCGTCCTGGACGCCGAGCTGGCCGCCGCCTACGGGGTCAGCGGCCCGATCGCCCGGGCGTGCGGCCTCGACCTGGACCTGCGCCGCGACCAGCCGTACCTGGCCTACGGCACGCTGTTCGCCCCGGGCGGTCCGGGTCGGGTCGTGACCCGGACCGAGGGTGACTGCCTGGCCCGGTTCGAGGTGCTGATCGAGCAGGTGCACGTCTCGCTGGACCTGGTCGAGGCGTGCGTCGGCCACCTGCGCTCGCTGCCGCCCGGCCCGATCAACCTCAAGGTGCCGAAGGTGCTGCGCGTCCCCGAGGGTCACGTCTACCGCTGGACGGAGAACCCGCTCGGGATCAACGGCTACTACCTGGTCTCCCGCGGTGACAAGGTGCCCTGGCGGCTGAAGCTGCGCTCGGCGTCGTTCAACAACATCCAGGTGCTCACGCGGATCCTGCCCGGTTGCCTGATCGCCGACCTCGTCGCCGTGCTCGGCTCGACGTTCTTCGTCGTCGGGGACATCGACAAGTAGTCGAGGTCGGGCTACACCGCTCCGGCGTCGGAGGGAACCGGCGGCGTCTGTTGCGGTGCCGCACGCCGCGGACGGCGGGTCGGGACGTACAGCTCCTCGCCGGATCGGTTCTCCCACTGGGTCACCGGCAGCTCCACCGCGGCGAGCTCCTCGGTCTCCGGCATGTCGGTTGGCCGGACGTACGGCCGGGCGGGCGCGACCATCGGGCCGGCGTCCGGCATGCCGGTGACGGTGGCGAACAGGGCGGCCCACGCGCGGGCGTCCGCGACCCGCTTCTCCTGGGCGTCCTGCAGGTGGGCGACCTGGCGGCGCAGGTCCCTGATGGCCGTCCACAGCTCGACCCGCCGGCGACGGTGCTGCTGGCGGAGCCGGCCCACCCGCAGTGCGAGCTCGTTGCCCCGCTCGCGTTCGAGGACCGCCGCGCCGATGCCGACGACGACGCCGAAAACGGCGTACGTCGGGTTGTCGGTCCAGAGGGTGGCCGCCCCGAGCAACAGAGCGACCACGGTCAGCGCGGCCGGAACGACTCCGGGAGCACTGGCGACGATCATCCTCACCCGCCGCCCCACCGGCCTCCCGGTGGGATCGCCCCGAGGGATCACGCAGCGAACGTTAAGCGTTCTATGCCCCAGATCGCCAGGGGACGCGCCCATTTTCCGGCTCGTCACGGCTCGTCACGCCGCGTCGTCGCGGTCGCCCTGTTGATCCTCGTCGTCGTGCGGCGGCAGCCGGCACCAGTGCTGCACGACCATTCCGGCCACCGAAACAAAGCAGGCCGCCAGGAAGGCGAGTGAGGCCAGCAGCAGCCGGGTCCGCCGGGCGCCGACCACGTCCGGCAGGATCGTCAGCGCCTGCGCGGCGTACCACCCGGCCAGCACGGCCCCGCCGTAGGCCGCCGCCTTCGCCAGCACGACGGTCCGGGCCGCGACCAGCGGGTCGAGGGCGTGGTCGCGCCGGCCCTGCTGCCAGCGGCGGACCGGCAGCCCCGCGGCGATGACGGCGACCACCAGGCCGAGCGTGCCCGCGACCGCCGTCCAGGGCAGCGGCAGCGGCTCGTGACCGTTGTCCAGCCACGCGCGCAGGATCAGCCATCCCACGACCCCGGCGACGACGGCGGTCAGGATGACGCTGGTGGCCCTGGCCGGCTTCACCGCCCCTCCTCCGCGTCGACCTGGGAGTCGACCTGGGAGTCGACGAGGAAGATCTCCGGGCGCAGCCGCACCCGGTCCCGGTCCTCCGCTCCCTCCAGGAGGTCGGCCACGCGACCACCGGCCGTCCCCGGCAGAACGGCGCCCGGGTCCACCTGGTTCCACGGAGCCAGCACGAAGGCGCGCTCGGCGGCTCGGGGGTGCGGCAGCTGCAGGTCCGGCCCGCTGACCACCAGGTCCGCGTACGTGATCACGTCGATGTCCAGGGTCCGCGGTCCCCACCGGATCTCCCGCCGCCGGCCGTGGCCGGCCTCCACCCGGTGACAGGCGGCCAGCAGGTCCCGCGGCGACAGCCGGGTGCGGGCCAGCACCACGGCGTTGAGGTAGTCCGGCTGGTCGGGCCCGCCCACCGGGGGTGTCTGCCATGCCCCGGAAGCCGCCCACACCTTGATCCCCGGCTCGGCGGACAGCTCGGCCACGGCCGAGCGCAGGGTGCCGGCCCGGTCACCGAGGTTGGTGCCGAGGGCGAGCACGACGTCCGCCGCCCTCGCCGGGTCGGCGTCGAGTTCGCTCGGGGCGGCGCTCATCCCGGGCCGTCCTCGCGGGTGCGGCGCAGGGCGACCACGACGTCGTCGAACCGTTCCGGGATCGGCGCGGAGGGCTTGTGCACGCTCACGTCGACCGCGACCACCCGGGGGTCCGCCAGGCAGGCGGCGCCGATCCGGCTCGCCAGCGTCTCCAGCAGCGCGACCGGCTCGCCGCGGACGATCCCCGCCACCTGGACGGCGAGCGCGCCGTAGTCGACGGTCTCGCTCAGCCGGTCGCCGGCGGCCGCCGCGCGGCAGTCCAGGTGCAGCACGACGTCCACCCCGAACTCCTGCCCATGCCGGCGCTCGTCGTCCAGCACGCCGTGGTGGCCGGTCGCGCGGACGCCGAGCAGGCGGATCTGGTCCAGCGGGCGGCCCCGGGCGTCCAGGACGGGCGGCAGGCTCACGGCGCCGTCCCGGTCGACTCGGGGTCGGCCGGCTGGCTGCGCCGGCAGGCGAGGATCGTCTCGGCCACCCGGACGGCGTCGACGGACGAGCGCGCCTCGTGCACCCGCACGCACCACACGCCGGCGAGCGCGGCCAGCGTGGAGATCGCCGCGGTGGCGGCGTCCCGGGCCTCGACCGGCGCGGGCTCGCCGTCCGGACCGGCCAGCAGCGAGCCGAGGAACCGCTTGCGCGAGGCGCCGAGCAGAAGCGGCCGACCGAGCGCGTGCAGCGCGTCGAGGTCGGCCAGCAGCGCCCAGTTGTGCACGGCGTTCTTGGCGAACCCGAGGCCGGGGTCGAGCACCACCTGCCGCGGATCCACACCGGCCTCGGCCAGCTGCTCGAGCCGGGCTGCCAGCTCGGCGCTCACGTCGATGACCACGTCGTCGTAGACCGCGCGCGACTCCATCTCCGCGCTCGGCGCGCGCCAGTGCATGGCGACGAAGGGCACGCCGGCCTCGGCGACCAGCCCGGCCATCGCCGGGTCCGCGAGGCCGCCGCTGACGTCGTTGACCAGGGCGGCGCCGGCGGCCAGGGCGGCGTCGGCCACCTCGGCGCGCATGGTGTCGACGCTCACGACGGCGTCCCCGGCCGCCAGCTCCCGGATCACCGGGATGACCCGCCGAAGCTCCTCCTCGATCGGCACTCGCTCCGCGCCGGGGCGGGTGGATTCCCCGCCGATGTCCAGGATGTCGGCGCCCTCCTCCAGGAGCCGGATGCCGTGCGCGATCGCGGCCTCCGGCTCGAACCAGCGACCGCCGTCGCTGAACGAGTCCGGGGTGACGTTGACCACGCCCATGACCAGGCACCGCCGCACCTGGGCCAGGCGAGGCGGAAGCCCGCACACCTCGCGCTCGACCACGGCCTCACCCTAGTAATTTCCCGCCAGCTGCCGCGGCGCCGGGCGTGTCGGCCGCACCGAACGAGCGAGGATCAGTAGGAGGAGTGGCTGAGGATGAGGCTCATCGCCTCGGCGCGGGTGGCGGGATCGCGGAGCTGGCCGCGGACGGCCGAGGTGACGGTGCGCGAGCCGGGCTTGCGGACGCCGCGCATCGACATGCACAGGTGCTCGCAGTCGACGACCACGATGGCGCCGCGGGGGCGGAGGTGCTCCACGAGGGCATCGGCGATCTCGCTGGTCAGCCGCTCCTGGACCTGCGGGCGGCGGGCGTAGAGGTCGACGAGGCGGGCGAGCTTGCTCAGCCCGGTGATCCGCCCGTCGGCCGGGATGTAGCCCACGTGCGCGACGCCGTGGAAGGGCACGAGGTGGTGCTCGCAGCAGGAGAACACCTCGATGTCCTTGACCATCACCATCTCCTCGTGGCCGAGGTCGAAGGTGGTGCTCAGGATGTCGCGGGGGTCCTGGCGAAGCCCGGCGAACATCTCGGCGTACGCACGGGCAACCCTGCGCGGGGTCTCCTTCAGGCCCTCCCGGTCCGGATCCTCGCCGATGGCGGCCAGCAGCTCCCGGATCGCGTCCTCGACCCGGGCCGCGTCGTACGGCGGCCGCCGTGGGCCGCCGTCGCTCAGCGCGGCTCCCCGGACGACGACGCCTGGCCGATGGCACCCGCGGAGGTCGGTGCACCGTGCCCGTTGGCGGTCATCGACGCCTGCTCCGCGGGGCTGAGCACCGGCGGGATGTCGGAGACCGCCCTGCGGTCGCTGGAGAGCCAGACCGGACGCGGCGGGCGCTTGACGACCGCCGCGAAGATCTCCGACAGCTCCTCCTTGTTCAGCGTCTCGCGCTCGAGCAGGGCCAGCACGAGGCTGTCCAGCACGGGGCGGTTCTCGACCAGGATCTCCCAGGCCTCGTCGTGCGCGGCCTCGATCAGGCGGCGCACCTCCTCGTCGACCACTCCGGCGACCTCCTCGGAGTAGTCCCGCTGGTGGCCGTAGTCGCGGCCGAGGAACACCTCACCGGCACCCTGGCCGAGCTTGATCGCGCCGACCCGCTCCGACATGCCGAACTGGGTGACCATCTGCCGGGCCAGGCCGGTCGCCTTCTCGATGTCGTTGGCGGCACCGGAGGTCGGGTCGTGGAACACCAGCTCCTCGGCGACCCGCCCGCCGAGCGCCCAGGCGAGCTGGTCGAGCATCTCGTTGCGGGTGGTGGAGTACTTGTCGTCGACCGGCAGCACCATCGTGTAGCCCAGCGCCCGGCCCCGCGGGAGGATCGTCACCTTGGTCACGGGGTCGGTGTGCAGCAGCGCCGTCGCCACCAGGGCGTGCCCGCCCTCGTGGTAGGCGGTGATCTTCTTTTCCTTCTCGTTCATGATCCGGGTACGCCGTTGCGGCCCGGCCACGACCCGGTCGATCGCCTCGTCCAGCGCCCGGTCGTCGATCAGCCGGCCGCCGGCGCGCGCGGTCAGCAGCGCGGCCTCGTTCAGCACGTTGGCGAGGTCGGCACCGGTGAACCCGGGGGTGCGGCGGGCCACCGCCAGCAGGTCGACGGTCGGCGCCATCGGCTTGCCCTTGGCGTGCACCTGCAGGATCCGCAGGCGGCCGTTCATGTCCGGGGGCTCAACCGCGATCTGCCGGTCGAAGCGGCCCGGCCGCAGCAGCGCGGGGTCGAGGATGTCCGGGCGGTTGGTGGCCGCGATCAGGATCACGTTGGTCTTGACGTCGAACCCGTCCATCTCGACCAGCAACTGGTTCAGCGTCTGCTCGCGCTCGTCGTGGCCGCCCCCCAGGCCCGCCCCGCGGTGGCGGCCCACGGCGTCGATCTCGTCGACGAACACGATCGCCGGCGCGTTGGCCTTGGCCTGGTCGAAGAGGTCGCGAACCCGGCTGGCGCCGACGCCGACGAACATCTCCACGAAGTCCGACCCGGAGATCGAGTAGAACGGCACGCCGGCCTCACCGGCGACCGCCCGGGCGAGCAGCGTCTTGCCGGTGCCGGGCGGGCCGTACAGCAGCACGCCCTTGGGGATCTTTGCCCCGACCGCCTGGAACTTGGCCGGCTCGGCAAGGAACTCCTTGATCTCCTGGAGCTCCTCCACGGCCTCGGCAACCCCGGCGACGTCGGAGAAGGTCACCTTGGGCATGTCCTTGCTGACCAGCCGGGCGCGGGACTTGCCGAAGTTCATCACCCGCGAGCCGCCGCCCTGCATCTGGCCCATGAGGAACCAGAACAGGCCCAGGATGATCACCAGGGGCAGGATCGTGATCAGCAGGTTCGACCACCAGGACGGCGAGGGGACCGAGTCGTCGAAGCCGTCCGGCGGCACGTGGTTGTTCAGCAACGTGACGATCTGGTTACCACGCGGTTCGACGTAGTAGGCGGTCACCCGGCTGAACCCGTCGACCTTCTGGCCTTCCTTGAGGGTCAGCTCCAGCCGCTGGTCCCTGTCGACGATCTTCGCGCTGGCGACCTGACCGTTCTCGATCAGCTGGATCGCCTTGTACGTGTCCACCTTCTTGTACTGGCTGGGCACGAACACGCGGGCGCCGATCAGCAGGATGAGCACGGCCACGATCACGTAGATCGCGGGCCCTCGGGTCACGCGCTTCATATCCATGGTGTTTGGCTCGTGGGTGCGCCTTCGCGCCCCGTCCTCCTGCTCTCTCGCCCTGGAACGACGGTACACCGGTAACGGTCGCCCATCGCTGCCGCGACCACCCCCGGACCGCCCATCCCGCCCCTACCCGGAGGGCCCGTGGGTGCCGACCGAACGCGATCCCTGCTGGACAGAACGGGCCATGGTCGACCACTGTTCCGCACCCCAACCGATACTCAGGTAACTCTCAGCATGCGGGCCGGGTGACGGCGCCGGAGGCCCTCAGGGATCCATCACGGAGCGTAGACATGCGGGGCGAGCGTGGCGACCACGCGCAGGTTGCGGAACCGCTGCGCGTAGTCCAACCCGTAGCCGACGACGAACTCGTTCGGGATCTCGAATCCGACGTAGCGCAGCGGGACCTCGACCTTGGTGGCGTCCGGCTTGCGCAGCAGCGTGCAGACCTCCACCGAGGCCGGGCCGCGCGAGCCGAGGTTGGCGACGAGCCAGGACAGCGTCAGGCCGGAGTCGACGATGTCCTCCACGATGATCACGTTGCGGCCGGTGATGTCCCGGTCGAGGTCCTTGAGGATGCGGACGACGCCGGAGGACTTGGTCCCCGAGCCGTAGGAGGAGACCGCCATCCAGTCGGTCTCGACGCTGCGGCGCAGCCGCCGGGCGAGGTCGGCCATCACCATCACCGCGCCCTTGAGCACGCCGACGAGGATCAGGTCGCGGCCGGCGTAGTCCGCGTCGATCTGAGCGGCGATCTCGTCCAGCCGGGTGTGGATCTGCTCCTCCGACAGGAGCACCCGCTCCAGGTCCGTCCCCATGTCGATGGCGTCCAACGTCGCTCCTCGGCCTGGTCGGTGGTGGACCGCCAGAAGCCTGCCACACGCGCGCACCGCTCAGCGCGGGCTCACCGTGCGATGACGATCGCCGGCCCGACCCGGCGGGCGACCGGACCGCCCGGCAGGTCCACCTGGCCCTGCCCCCGCCAGGAGGTGATCAGCGCGTCGACGGCCACCGCGTGCCGGCGGGACAGCGCGCCGGGCGGACAGCCGGCGGCACGCGCCGCGACCAGCAGCGCGCGGCGGCGGATCGCGGTCGGCGCGGCGGCCAGCAC